>JAGQQZ010000553.1 GCA_020425915.1 Planctomycetota bacterium
CCCGGCCCGCTGTCTGTCCTGTGGTCGCCCCGCGCCCGCCGCGAACAAGGCTGCCCTCTCCCCCCGTTTGCCCCGTCACCTTCGGGTCGGTCGCTCGCCCGTAGGGCGACCGACGCGAAGGTGACGGGGCAAACGGGGGGAGCCCCCTGGTCTTGCCTTTGATCCGAGCGCTCGCGAGCCGAGCACACCGCGACTCCGCGCACCGCTTCCAGACTGATTCGATCGAGGCGCTCGATCAGCGCCCCGAACCAGCGCTCACCGCGACTTCAGCGTCACCGCGAGCTCGAGCACCTTGCCGTCGCGCTCGACGCCGACCTGCACGACGTCGCCCGGCTTGTGTTGCATCAGCATGCCCATCCACGCGCGGACGTCGCCGATCTTCTCGCCGTTCCAGGTCACGAGGCGATCGCCGGCCTTGATGCCGGCGTCCTCGGCGGAGGTGCCTTCCCCGACGTCGGCGACCGCGACGCCGGTCGCGTCTTCGTCGTAGGTCCCTGGCGCGATGCCGAATCGGACTCGTGCCCCGGTGCGGTTCGGCTGCTCGTCCTCTTCGGCGGTCTGGCGCTCGCGAGGTTGCGCGCGCTGGAACTCGAATCGCTCCGGCCACGTCGCTGCCTTCTTCAGGATTTCCGCGAACAGCTGCACGGTCTGCGCGGAGCCGACGCGGTTGATCTTCGAGCTGACGTCGCGCGGCGTGTGATAGTCACCGTGGAACTCCGCGATGATCGCGAACAGCACCGGGATCTGCTTGCGGACGAACACCGCATGGTCGCTCGCCGCCATGATCGACTTCGGTTGCACGATGTCGAGCGGCGAGGCCTCGAACAGCGGCTGCAGCCATTCCTTCATCCCGCGCGCGCTGTCGGTACCGGAGACGCTCAGGCGACCGTCCTTGATGCGGCCGATCATGTCGAAGTTGCACATCAGCGCGTGCTCCTCGAGCGGGCGGATCGGGTGCTCGACGTAGTACGCCGACCCGTTGAGCCCGGACTCCTCACCGGAGAACAGGAGGAACAACAGCGTGCGCGCCTCGGCGTCGGCCGGCATCGCGTCGTAGGCCTGCTTCAACTTGTCGGCCAGCATCAGCACCGCGGCGCTACCCGACGCGTTGTCGTCGGCACCGGGGTGCAGTTCTCCCGGTCCGGAACGCGAACCGAACTCGCCCATGCCGAGGTGGTCGAGGTGGGCGCCCATGACGACCACTTCGTTGGCGAGCGCGCCACGACCCGGAATGATGCCGCCGACGTTCTCGGCGATAAGTGCCTTGCGCTCGATCGCCGCCTGGATCGAGACCGTTCCGTTGAGGCGCTTGACCGAGGTTCGGCGGTCTGCGTGGACACGCGCGTTCATCAACGACGCGCCACCGACCTTGCGGCACAGCTTCTCGGCGACGTTCGTATCGACCATCAGCACCGGGAAGTCGACCGCGCGGCGGCCACCCTTGCCGGCCTCGATGAGCTCTTGGCTCCGCGGGTCCGCGCAGCCCGGCGGGTTGACGAAGATCACGGCCGCCGGATGCAGCTTCGCGAGGTCGTCGAGCTTGCTGCGCCACTGCGAGCGGCGCGACCACGGGCCGCGCTCGGACCACAGGCTCTTGCCCTCGTTGTCCATCGGCTCGAAGCGGAACGCGACCAGCACGTGGCCTTCGACGTTGGCGTCGTCGGACCAGCCGACGAAACCGTCAGGACCGGACTGGATGCCGTAGCCGATGAAGGTGATCGGGGCGTTCTCGATCGAGCCGGAGCCGCCGAGTCCGAGCACGTTGAACTGCGACCCGGCTTCGAGCCGGACGGTCTCGCCACCGAGTTTGATGTCGAGCGTCGCCTCGCTCACTTGCAGCGTGCCGCCGAGCGGGAACGGCTGGCGCCAGCTCGGCGCGCCGTTCTCGGTCTCGAACGCGGGCTCGAGCCCGGCCTTCTTGAGGTAGTGCTCGCAGTACTCCTTCGCGATCTCCATGCCGCGCGTGCCCGGCAGGCGACCTTCCATGAACGGGTTCGCCAGTGTCACGAGGTGTTGGTCGAAGACGCGGACGTCCTCGCCGAGTTCTTCGAGCGCGTCGGCGATCGGGGAGACGTGGGCGTCGGGGGCGGACTGAGCCGTGATCCAAGCCGGGGCGACGAGGACGGCGGCGATCGGCAGAAGGCGTCGGAGCATCGTGGGTTTCTCTGGGAGTTTGCGGTCTGGCGCGGGCCGGTATGCTACGAACCGCGCTGGGCCGTAGCGAGCCCTCGCGCCCAAGTAGCCGATCCGTGACGAGGTCTGTTCCGGAGTCGGCCCGATCCGCGATGAATCCCGTGTCCGTGCTGACGGCCCTGGCGTGTCTCCTGCTCCCGTTCGGGAGTCCGGATGGGGTCCGCAATCACCCGGCCGACAGCCCCGACGTCGACGTTCGGATCCAGATCGACGACGCGGCGGTCCGGGTCCAGCTGACGATGAACCTCGCCTTCGTCGACGAGGTCATCGAAACCAACCGAGAGTCCGACATCGCGGTCCACCCGCTCGAGTATCCGGAGATGCACGACGGGCTACTCGACCTGTACCGACAGGAGAACAAGGTCGTGATCGACGGCGTCGAGGTTGCGCCGGTCGAAGACGAGTCGATGTTCCACGTCGAGACCGGGGATCTGCGGATGTTGCCGATGTTCCCGCGACTCGGGATGAAGGGGCTGATCCGCGTCCGAATGGTGCTGGAGTATCCGGTCAAGTCGCCGCCGCAACGGATCGCGTTCGTGTGGGGTCCGTATCCCCCCGACTACGTCCTCGAGACACCCGACGGCGCACCGCCGATCGCCATCCAGGCGCATCTCCTGGCGTACGGCAACGACCAGATCGTGACGTTCCTCCAGTCGGAGCCCGAGTTCACCTGGCACCGTCCCGACGTCACGGTCGAGGACCGGTTCGTTCCGGTGCCTTCGATGCCCGAGCGCGCGACGATCGAACTGCCGGGCGCCTCGATCGGATTGCTCGGCGGCTGGCTGGTGTTGATCGGTGTCCAACTGTTGCGGCGCGGGCGGAGCGTCCTGCGCGGCATGTGGATGACCCTGCCGATCGCCTTGGCGGTCGCGGTCGTGCTGCGCGGCAGCTTGCCGATCGAGGTGCCGGATCCGCGTGGTCCGCGCATCACGCTCCCGGACGAGGCGCAGGCGCTCGCCGCGTTCCGGCCGTTGCACGCGAACATCTACCGGGCCTTCGACTACACGCAGGAATCGGACATCTACGACGCGCTCGCGCGCAGCGTCGACGGCGAACTCCTCGACTCGATGTACGACCGCATCTATCGCGGTCTGATCATGCAGGAGGAGGGCGGCGCGGTCAGTCGCGTGCAGAAGGTGGCCATCGTCTCGGCCGAAGTCGAGTCGATCGGCGTGCTCGACGGCGACGTTCCGAGTTTCGTCGTTCGTGCCGACTGGCGTGTCGAGGGTGCCGTGTTCCACTGGGGCCACTCGCACTACCGCACGAACGAGTATCGAGCCCGCTACACCGTCGCGGCATCCGAAGGCGGGTGGCGGATCCGTGGCCACGAACCGCTCGAGCAGCACCGGTTGGAGACCGAGCAGCCGAAGCCGGGCGAACGCAAGTTCTGATGATCGAGTTGCACGAGGTGGCGTTCCACTACGCGCCGGGAGCGTTCGGTCTGCGCGTCGACGAGTTCGCGGTCGCACGTGGCGAGGCCGTGGCCTGCATCGGGCCGAGCGGTAGCGGCAAGTCCACTCTGATTCAGCTCATCAGCGGGATCCTCGTGCCGGATCAGGGCCGAGTCCTGCTCGACGGACGTCCGATGTCGAGCCTGTCGGACGCGGAGCGGCGGGCGCGTCGCAGCGCCGAGATCGGGTTCGTGTTCCAGGAGTTCGAACTGCTCGAGTATCTGACCGCGCTCGACAACATCCTGCTGCCGTTCCGAATCGGGCGTGACCTGTGCGTCGATCGCGAGGCGCGCGAGCGCGCGATCGAACTCGCCGAGCACGCAGGGATCGGTTCCCACCTCGGGCGTCGCCCGCGTCGGTTGTCCCACGGCGAACGCCAGCGCGTCGCCGTGTGTCGCGCGCTGGTCACCCAGCCGTCGCTCGTCATCGCCGACGAACCGACCGGCAACCTCGATCCCGACACCGGGCGTGCGATCCTCGACCTGCTGTTCGCGCAGGTGCGCGAACGCGGTAGCACACTGCTGACGGTCACGCACGACCACGGAGTGCTGGATCGTTTCGACCGCGTCGTCGACGTGCGCGATCTGGCGAGGGTGGGCGTGCGGTGAGCGGACTCGCCTGGCTCGCCTGGCAGCATGCGGTCTACAACCGCGTGCAGACCGCCATCCTCGTCGTGTGTCTCGCGATCCCCATGTTCGTGCCGGTGACGTCGAGCTCGCTCGTCGCGCACTACGAGGCCACCCTGCGCGATCGCGCGGCTGCCGTCCCGCTGCTCGCAGGACGCGACGGCAGTCGGTTCGACCTGACGCTCGCGGCGCTCTGGTTCCGCGAGGCCGAACTCGACGAGCTGTCGATGGCCGAGGTCGAACGAATGCGCGAGACCGAGGGCATCACGCCGTTGCCGATGCGGCTCGGCTTCACGGCGCGCGGCGTTCCGGTGGTCGGCGTCACGCCCGAGTTCTTCGACCTGCACGGGATCCGGCCGGTGCGCGGGACGCTGCCGCTCCAACTCGGCGAGGTCGTCGTCGGTGCGGACGTCGCGAAAGACCTCGCGCTCGATGTCGGCGGCGTGATGTTCTCGGATCAGGTCGACCACTACGACATCAGCAAGCCGCCGTCCCTCGCGATGGACGTCGTCGGCGTGCTGCCACGGCGCGACGGCCCGGAGGACGACGTCGTCTTCGTCGGACTCGAGACGACGTGGATCTTCGAGGGCATCGTGCACGGACATGCCGCGACCGAGGAGGTCGACGATGCCATGGTGCTCGGGCGCAACGAGCAAGCGGTGACGCTGAGCGGCGCGGTCGTCGAGTACCAGCGGGTGACGCCGGACAACATCGAGTCGTTCCACATCCACGCCGATCCGAGTGCGCTGCCGGTGTCGGCGATCGTCCTGCTGCCGGCGACGCCGAAGGCGGCGACCCTGACGAAGTCGCATTGGAACGCGGGCACGACCGGAGTGCAGATCGTCGTCCCGACCGAGGTCGTCGAAGCGTTGATGCAGTCGGTGTTCCGGATCAAGAGCCTGGTCGACGCCCTCGCGTTCTTGCTGGGCGCGTGCACGGTCGTCATGACGACGGTCGTGATCGTCCTGTCGTTGCGGTTGCGCGCGCGCGAGATCGAGACCCTGCACCGCATCGGCTGCGGCAGGCGCGCGGTCGGCTGGCTCTGCGGCCTCGAGATCCTCGCCATCGTCGTGCTCGCCGCGCTGGTCGCGGCGATCGGATTCGGGCTCGCGGTGTTGTGGCTGCCAGACCTCGTGAGGATGCTGTGACGATGCTCCGATGGATCTTGATCGCGGCTCTGGCCGCGTGCGCCGGGCCGGACCCGGTCGAGGTGCGTTGGCTCGAGATCAAGGCGCGGATCGAGCGCGAGTTCCCCGCCGTGGACGAGTGGTCCACCGAGCAAGTCGAGGCAGCGCTCTCGGTCGAACCGAAACCGCTGCTCGTCGATGTCCGCGAACTGGACGAGTTCCAGATCAGTCGCATCCCGGGAGCGGTGCACGTCGACCCGGACGAAGATCTCGCTGTCGTGCCCCGCGACCGGACCGTGATCGTTTACTGCTCGGTTGGCTACCGATCCGCCGTGGTCGCCGAGCGTCTCCGTGAGGCGGGATACGACTCCGTCCACAACTACCTCGGTTCGATCTTCGAGTGGGCCAATCGTGGTCTGCCGCTCGTCGACGACGACGGGCCGACCGACCGGGTCCATCCGTACGACGATCACTGGGGAGAGCTTCTCAATGCGCGTTACCACTGACCTGGCCCTCGTCCTGCTCGCCTTCACGCCTCTCTCCTGCGGAGCTGGCGATGAGTCCGTAGCTGTCCAATCCGAGCCCGCGGTGTTCACGACGTTCCCGCCGGCTGCATGGATGGCCCGGGCGATCGCCGGCGAGGCACTCGATGTCGTCCCGGTGTTGCCTCCGGGTCGGACGGCGGAGACCTTCCGACCGACGCGTGAAGACCTCGTCGTCATGCAGTCGGCGCCGATGATCGTGCTGCACGGTGCGGAGTTCGAAACGTGGGCACTGACGGCGACGCTCCCGCGCAGCCGTGTGCTCGAACTGGCCGAAGGACTCGAGGAGGAGTTCATCACGGTCGAGACCGTGACCCACAGCCACGGCGCGGGACCGGCCCACGCGCACGCTGGCGTGAATCCGTTTCTGTGGCTCGATCCCGAACTCGCGCGTCGCGAGTTCGGCGTGCTGCACGCGTCGATGTCGGTGCGGTTCCCCGCGCTGGCTCAGGAGTTCAAGCAGGGGTTCGCTCGGACGGACGCTCGGTTCGTCGAGCTGGCCGCGAAGCTCGAAGCCCTCGCGCCGCGTCTGCGGAAGACGGCGCTGTTCAGCGAGCATCCGGACTGGGCCTACCCGGCACGGCGCCTCGGCGTCGAGATCGGCGACTGGAAGATCGGTCGCGATGCCGACGCCGCCGCGCTCGATGCGGTCGTCGCCGAGCAGGGTGGACGATCCTGCGTGTTGATCGTGGGCAGCGAACTCGACGCCGCGGTCGTCGCCCGCTACGCAGAGCACGGCGTGGCGGTCGTCGTCTGGCCGAAGTTCGTGCGCGATTCCGACGAGGACTACGTCGACGTGCAGGCGGCCGCGTTCGAGCGCATCGACCGAGTGCTGCCGAAGTGAGGCCGAGCGTGCCGTTCGCGCCGCTGTTGGCCGTCGTCTTCGCGTCGGGCTTCGCGGCGCTCGTCTACCAGGTGCTGTGGATGCGCGAACTGCGCATCCTGCTCGGCGCGACGGCGCCGGCCGTCGCCGTGACGCTCGCGGTCTTCTTCCTCGGGCTCGCGCTCGGTGGCCGCGTGCTCGGCCGTGCCGCGTCGCGGGCACGACGTCCGCTGCTCTGGTACGCGTGGCTCGAAGTGGGAGTCGCGGTGAGCGCGGCGGCGTACTTTGCGCTGCTCGACGCGTACGACGCGATCTACGCGACGCTCTACGCGCAGCTCGAGGACGCGCCCGGCACCATGCTCGCGGTGAAGTTGATCATCGCGACCTGCGTGCTACTGCCTCCGTCGTTCTGCATGGGCGGCACGCTTCCGGTCCTCGCCGAACATGCGATCCGCCATGCGACGGGATTCGGGCGTCGTGGCGCCTGGCTCTACGCCACGAACACGGCCGGCGCCGCCGCCGGGGCGCTCGCGGCCGGCTTCGTGATGCCGGCCGCGCTCGGGTTCCGGCGCGCGTACGCGACGGCGATCGCGATCTCACTCGTCGTCGCGGTCGCCGCGTGGGTCCTCGGACGGGGCGAGCCGCCGCGTGCGCCACGCGAGCATCGGAGCCCGCGCGGCGCGAGGCTGCCGGTCTCGGTGCTGGCACTCGCGTTCTGGTCCGGGCTCGCGGCGCTCGGCCTCGAGGTCGCATGGACCCAGATGTTCACGCAGGTCCTGCAGAACTCGGTCTACACGTTCGCTTCGATCCTCGTGACCTTCCTGCTCGCGCTCGCGATCGGGTCGGCGGTCGCCCGACGGCTCATGGAATGGGACGTGCCGGCACGGTGGCTACTCGGACTCGTCTGCTGCGTGAGCGGCGTGGCGATCGGTCTGACCGGTCCCGGGTTCTACGCGTGGACGGACGGGCTGCGCTACATCGGCGGCGCGAGTGACTTCGCTGGGTACTTGCTGCGAGTGTTCGGCACGGCCGCCGGCGTCATCGGTCTTCCGACCGTGCTGCTCGGCAGCGTTTTCCCGCTGCTGTTCCGCGACTGCGAACGGCACTTGCAGAACGCGGGTTCGGCCCTCGGCGATCTCGTCGCCGTCAACACGATCGGTGCGGTTCTCGGTTCGCTCGCGAGCGGGTTCTTGCTGCTCGAGTTCGTCGGGCTGTGGGGCGCGATCTGGACGTTCGCCGGTGGCTACTTCGCGATCGGCCTCGTGACGATCGGCGTCGAGGCTCTGCGTCGGCACTGGCTGCCGGTCGCGCTCGGCTGCGGAGTGCTCGCCGCGACGTTTCCGTTCGCGTTGCCGCTCGTGCACGTCGGTCCGGACACCGAACTCCTGTCGCTGCGCCATGGCAAGGACGGGATCGTCGCCGTCGTCGAGACGCCGCACGCGCGACGGATCAAGGTCAACAACCACTACACGCTCGGCGGCACGGGCGCGCGGGTGGCCGAGGAGTTGCAGGCCCATGTCCCGCTCGCGCTGCAAGGTCGGCCCGAGAGCGTGTGTTTCCTGGGCCTCGGCACGGGGATCACGGCCGGCGGCGCCTGTCCGTTCCCGCTGCGCGAGATCGTGGTGTGCGAGTTGCTCGACGACGTCGTGACGGCGGCGCGCGAGTCCTTCGGGGATGCGACGCGGGGGTTGTTCGAGGATCCCCGCGCTCGCATTCGAGTCGAGGACGGACGGCAGTTCCTGCGGGGAACGAGCGATTCGTTCGACGTCATCGTCTCCGACATGTTCAGCCCTTGGCGCGCGGGCGTAGGGGGTATGTACACGTTCGAGCACTTCTCGGCGGCGCGCGATCGGCTCGAACCCGACGGTGTGTTCGCGCAGTGGCTCGCCGCGTATCAGATCTCCGAAGAGGAGTTCGGCATCATCGCGCGCACGATGCTCGACGTGTTTCCGCGTGTGACGCTGTGGCGCGGTGGCATGGCGACACGTCGTCCGGCGCTGTTGCTCGTCGGGCACCGCAGCCGGGCTCCGTTCGACAGGGAGTCCGTGGCCGAGACGCTCGCGGCGGTCGCCGGCAATCGCACCGGCCCGGACGCCGCGAAGGTCCCGCTGACCGTCGACGCGCTGCTGGAGTTCTACTGTGCGGATCTGACCGCTCTGTCGGACCGATTCGACGGCTATCCGCGCAACGACGATGATGGGGCGATCATCGAGTACGGCTCTCCACGGACGCACCGGGCCGCGCGTTCGGGCGAGCAACGCTGGTTGGTCGGCATCGCACTGATCGACTTCCTCACCGAGCTGACGAACGCGAGCCGAGAGAGCGGCACGGATTGGCTCGACGCCGACGCGTACGAGCCTGTCGAGCGCGGGCTCGAGCGGCACCGCGAGGCGCTGGATCTCCGATAGTCGGCGCCGCTCGGCGGCACGGCGAGTCGGAGCGATACACTGCGGCCATGACGAGACCTTGGCCGATCCTCGCCGTCGCCGACGTCGCCAAGAGCGCCGCGTGGTACGGCGGTCTCCTCGCTGCGCGCAACACGCATCCTGGTGCGACGGTGTTCGACCAGGTCGTTGCCGACGACGGAACGGTGCTCCTGTGTCTGCACCACTGGGGGCCGTCCGGACCCGGTGGTGACCACGTGTGGCCATCGCTGGCGAAGCGGACGAGTGAGGTCGGCAACGGATTCCTCGGCTGGTTCGTCGTCGACGACTTCGATGCGGCGTGGGCGCGGGCGCAGGCGCTCGGTGCGGAGGTCGTGGAAGCACCCAACAACGACAACGGGACGGGAATGCCGGCGTTCGCGGTGCGGGATCCGGACGGGTATCACGTCGTGGTGAACGCGTCACGGTCGAGTTGATCTCTGGGCGGCCTCGCTCGGGCTCGCAACGACAGGAGGCGCCCTCCGTCACCGCTTCGCCGTCGTTCGGCCGCCCTGCGGGCGAGCGGCCGAACG
>JAGQQZ010000554.1 GCA_020425915.1 Planctomycetota bacterium
CGCCTCGTCGACGCGGTACTCGCCATGACACACGAGTTCGACGCCGAACTCCGCCGCCTTCTGCTTCACCAGCGCCTCGAACGGCGGCTCGAGGAACGGTCCGAACAGGTGCAACTCGACGCCTGGCACGTAACGGCAGGCGTAGACCAGGAACATCACACCCTTCGGCTCGACGAGGTTGCCGAACGTACCGATCCGCAACTTCTCACCTGCCGGAACGGGCTCGCGCTCGTTGCCCTTGACCGGTTCCAGCAGCCCGTGCGGGACGACTTCGAACGCCGCGGGATCCCACGGGAGGTGCGACGCGATCCGATTCCCCGACGTCCGGCTCGGGACGGTCAGGAACTGCGCCGCGCCGACCTCGGCACGCATCTCGGCGTCGCGTAGCACGAGGTGCTCCCGACACCAGTCGTCCGTCATCGCCAGACCGAGCGCGCAGCAGTGCGCACACGAGTCACGGCTGGCGCCGCTCGGGCACTCGATCCCGTCCGGCGGCGAACGGAAGAAGCGCGGACACGTCGTCCAGACGTCGTGGAGCGTCGCGACCGCAGCGCGCCCGGCCGCGCGCGCGGAACGCACGAGTCGATCGGTCAACGTCGACCAGTGGTGCACGTGGACGACGTCGACGGACTCCGCGTCGCACAATTCGTCGAACACCCGCTGCAGTCGCGGCCGCTCGATGCTGAGTCCGTAGCCCTCGTCGGTCGTCCGCTTGAGCCGCCTGACGTCGAGCCCCCCGGTCGACTCGCGTTCGACGTCGACGCCCACGTGCGGCGCATCCGAGCCGGCGATCACCACGACCTCGACACCGCGCGTCTCGAGCGCGCGCGCGAGCGACGCGGTGACGAGTTCGGTGCCACCCGTGAACTCGGGCGGGAAGTTCGGACACACCAGTGCGACCTTCACCCGAGCGGCTCCATGATCTGGCCGATGACCTCGCGCAGATGACCGAGTTCGGCGCTGCGCCGGCCTGGATCGGTCTTCGTGCGCCGCTTGATCGCGAGCTTCTCCTCGAACGCGCGCCAGCGCACGACCAGCCGCAGCAGCGGCAGGACCCAATCACCGTAGTGCTTGCGGTAGTAGGCCATGCGATTGCGGTGCCACATCGTGACGAACGCGGCGAACGACTTCGTCGACGCACCTTCGTGGTGCATGACCTCCGCCTCGGCGAAGTACCGAATCCGTCTGCCCGACCGCCACAGCCGGCGGCACAGGTCGACGTCGTTGAAGAACAGCCAAAGCTCCTCGTCGAGACCGCCGACCTGCTCGTACTCGGCGCGGTGCATGACGAGGCACGCACCCGGCGGCTGATCGACGTCACGACTGCTGCGGTGGTCGAAGCCGCGCATGAAGTAGCGGTCCTGGATCCACTTGCCCGGCGGGAACTTGCCCCAGATCGTGTCGAACACGATCGCGGTCAGGAGGCCGGGGAACCGCATGCAGGCGGTCTGGATCGAGCCGTCCGGACTGACGAGTCGCGGCCCGACGGCGCCGTACCCCGGATGCTGCTCGAGGAACTCGACGAGCTGGTCGAGCGCCCCCGGTCGCACCTCGGTGTCGGAGTTCAGCAGACAGACGAACTTCCCCTCGGCGATCCGCACGCCCTGGTTGTTGCCGCCGCTGTAGCCGCGGTTCTCCTCGTTCCGCACCAGCACGACCTCGGGATACGCCTCGGCGATCGCGTCCGCGGAACCGTCGTGGCTCGCGTTGTCGATGACGATGATCTCACGCAGCTGTCGCGTCGGGTCCGCGCGCAGTGCACCCAGGCACGCGAGCGTCAGTTCCTTCGTGTTCCACGACAACACGACGACCGACAGCACGGGCGCGGTCACTCGTCGACCTCCATGGGTCGGAACACCTGAGGTGACACGTGCGTGTAGCGGTAGACGCCGATCACCCGCTGCGACGGATCTCGCACGTCGACGACGCGGAAGTAGTAGGTCGTCGGGCCGAAGCCCTTGAACATCGAGTCCTCGGGGCACCAGCGGTCACCGCTGCCGAACGCTCCACCGGCGAGGTAGAAGTACGGATCCAGCGCGAACTCGATCAGCACCCGGTCGTAGCTGCGATCGAACTTCAGCACCGGCTTCTCGCAGTGGCTACCGATGTCGATCAAGTCCGGGTACGGGTCGAACTTCTTGCGCTTCTCGGCCCAGTTCGAACGAAGGAACCGCTGCACCGCGTCGTACACCCACTGTCCGACGAGGCCGTACCACTTGCGGTAGTAGCGCCGACGACTCGTCCAGTATCGCTCGAGCGCCGCGGAGAACTCGACCTGACCGGAGCGGTTGTAGAGGTGCACGACCGGGCAGCCGTGGATCTGCACGACGCGCTTGCCCGCACGCTGCACTCGGCGCGAGAGGTCCGTGTCCTCGTAGTAGAGCGGGAAGCGCTCGTCGAAGAAGTCGATCTCGTCGATGAACGTCTTCCGCATCAGGAAGAAGCAGCCGGACAACATCGGCATGTCGACGTCGCCCCGCGCGTCCCAGACGTCGACGGCCCCGCGCGTGCGCTTGCGCGAGTATCGGTAGAGCCACCGGCGACTGACCGCCGCGAGCGCGAGCCCGATCAGGTCACGAATCGTCGGCAGGATGTTCGGCGGCAGCCGAGCGGTCAGCCCCTCGTCCCAGTAGATCTCGGGCAGTCCGGCGCCGATCGACTCGTCGCCCTCCATCGCACGGAGCAGACGGTCGATCGTCTCGGTCTTGACGAGGACGTCCGGGTTGCTGACCAGGATCCAGTCGCCGGTCGCGTACTTCAGCGCGAGGTTCATCCCCTTGCTGTAGCCGCCGTTCTCGTCATGCAGGATCAGTTGGCCGCCGTCGAACCCGGCGATCAGCTCGCGCAACTCGGCGATCGCGGCCTCGTCCTGCTCGGGCGAGGCGTTGTCGACGAGGATCAGCTCGACCTCCATCGGCGAACCGTCGGCGTGGTGCGGACGGTGCTCCGAGAACGAGCGGACGGCCTGCACGCACTCGAACCACGACCGGTAGTTGACGACGAGGATCGAGAGGCGCGGCTTCACCACCACTCCATCGGAATCACGACCGGAGTCCAGCAACGCTGTTTCGGATGCGTCGGAATCCACCATCGCACCGGGACCTCGCTCAGCGCCGCTCGTGCGTCGGCGTCACGCCGACCGCCTGTCCGAACCGCACACGCAGCTTGCCGAGCAGGATCTCCTCTTTGGTCACGTCCTGGCCGGCGTCCGACCAGTCGTCCTCGGTCGTCGACTGGGTGCTGACACCGATGTCCTTGACGACCTGCTTCTCGACGTAGAACCGGACCTTCCAGCCGGCGCCGCTGTCGGGCCGCTCGAACTCGCCGTGCAGGCGGACTCGCCCCGGCCGGAACAGCGTCGGACCCGGAACGTGCCGCCACTTCGACACGTAGCGCCGCAGGCCGCGATCCGTCTTGGCGTCCGGCATGAAGCCCGAGGTCGAGGCCATCTGCGCGAACTGCTCCCAGATCGAATCGAGGGAGTCCTCACGATCGATCTCTCGCCATTGCACGGGCGCCGCGCAAGCGGCGCACAGGAGCGCGAACGCCACGAATCCGTAGTTCTTGCCAGGCATCGGGCCGCCAAACGAACCGAGGGACGGGGTTCTGTCAACACACCGACCGGATCTGGGCGTCGAGGGCGAGTCCCGACCGTGCGCGGAGGACCCGCGGTCCCTACACTCCCGCGGCTCCATGCCCGCTCGCACGCTGCTGTTCGACCTCGACGGAACCCTCGTCGATTCGCTCGCCGACATCGCAGCGAGCGCGAATCACGTCCGTGGGGTGGCCGGACTCGCCCCGGTCGACCTCGATCGCGCCCGCACGATGGTCGGCGACGGCGCGCGCAAGCTCGTCGAACGGGCGATCGCGGGGAATCCGCGCGGCTTCGGTCCGGATGACGTGTGGGGCGACTACCTCGCACACCATGAGGTCCAGTGCACGGGGACCGTCGCGCTCTATCCGGGAGTCGAGGAGTTCCTCGACCGGGAGCTCGCGGCCGGCACGCGCATGGCGATCGTCACCAACAAGCCCGAGCGGTTCGCGCGGAGGATCTCGGCCCATCTGGGCCTCGATCGGTGGATGGCCGTTCTCGTCGGCGGCGACACCACGAGCGAGCGCAAGCCGTCGCCGGCGCCGCTCCGACATGCGCTCGATGCACTCGGTTCGCGAACGCCGGCCACGATGATCGGCGACGGCCCGCAGGACATCCGCGCCGGCAAGGCCGCGGGCCTGCGCACGATCGGTGTGCTGTTCGGCTTCCACGAGCCCGCCACGCTGCACGCCGAGAACGCGGATGAATACTGGATCCGCTTCGGCGAGTCGGTCTAGTGGCGTCTCGATGATCGCGCCGGATCCCCTGCTCCGATGAACTTCGCCCAGGTCGCACGCTTGCTCGCCGGCTTCGCGCTGTTCTTCTCGGTCGTGCAGTGCTGCATGATCGGGATCGCGTGGTTCGAGGTCGTCGAGAACCCGGAGTTCCGGCCCGTCCACGGATTCGTCTGGGGCGCGGGTGTCGGACTGGCGATCGCGCTCGGGCTCGGGCTGTGGGGACGTGGCGCGAGCCACGAGTTCTTCCGGCGCGAGAGCCTGCTCGTCGTCGGGCTGGCGTGGTTCGTCGCGGGAGCGCTCGGCGGGATCCCGTTCTGGGCGTCGGGCACCTACGGGACCTACGCGGACGGCATCTTCGAGTGCATCAGCGGGCTGACGACGACCGGCGCCTCGGTCTGCGGTTCGGGTGACAACCACGCGATCGAGGACCTCCCGCGCTCGATCCTGCTGTGGCGCAGCCTGGTCCAGTGGATCGGCGGCATCGGGATCATCCTCGTCTTCATCGTCCTGCTGCCGGCGATGGGCGTGACCGGCAAGAACCTGCTCGCGTCGGAACAGGTCGGGGTGTCGAACGACGACATCCGGCCGAGCATGCGACTGCAGGCGCGCTCGCTGTTCCGGCTCTACGTCGGACTGACGGCGTGCCTCGCGCTGATCCTCTGGATCCACGGCCACTTCACCGGCACGCAGACCGGGTTCGACTCGATCTGCCACGCGTTCACGACGATGGCGACCGGCGGCTTCTCGACCAACAACCTGTCGATCGGCGGACTCGACAGCGTGTTCGTCGAGTGCGTGCTGATCGTGTTCATGTTCCTGGCCGGCTCGAACTTCGTCCTGCTGAGCCACGCGATCCGGGGTCGATCGATCGGCCGGCTGTTCCAGAGTGCCGAGTTCAAGCTGTACCTGAAGCTCGTCATCGGCCTGATCCTCGCGGTCACCCTGATCCTCTGGATCGAGGGCGGCACGATGATCGACCACGCGACGACCGACCGCGACTACGACGACCCGCTGCGCTGCCTGCGTGACGCCGCGTTCCAGGTCGTCAGCATCATCACGACGACGGGCTACGGCACGGCCGACTTCCAGAACTGGCCGCACGCCGCGGTCATGCTGATCTTCCTGACGATGTTCTTCGGGGGCTGCACGGGCTCGACGGCGGGCGGCTACAAGATCCTGCGGCTGTTCGTGGTCGGCCGACTGCTGAGCTTCACGGCGCGCAAGTTCATCCGACCCAAGAGCGTCGAGAAGCTCAAGCTCGACGACGACGTCGTGCCGAACAGCGTCGTGTCGTCGATCCTGGCATTGTTCGTGATGTGGGTGTCGCTGACGTTCTTCGGCGGCGTCGCGCTCTCGTTCGTCGACGGCCTGAGCTTCAGCTCGGCGCTGTCGACCAGCCTCTCGATGATGAGCTGCGTCGGCCCGGCGATCTCGGAGGTCGTGCCGACCGGCCCGGGCACCTTCGAGACCGTTTGGCCGATCAACGTGGGGCCGTACGGCGGCTTCGGTGACCTCCCGTCCTGGGCCAAGCTCGTCGCCGCGTTCGAGATGGTGCTGGGTCGCCTCGAGATCCTCGCGCCGATCGTCCTGTTCGCCCCCGGGACCTGGCGGCGGTGAACGGCGAGCGCGCGGCGCCTAGGATCGTCGCGTTCTACCTGTCGACGTTCGCGGTCATGGGCATCTACATGCCGTTCTGGCCGCTGTGGCTCGCGGACCGCGGTCTCGGCGAGGCGGAGATCGGCACGATCGTCTCGGTCGGTATCCTGGTCCGCGTGCTGAATCCGGTGCTCGCGCAGGCGATCGATCGGATCGGACGAACTCGCGCGACGGCGATCGTGCTGTGCACGGCGTCGACGCTGTCCTTCGCGTTGTTCGAGTTCGCGAGCGGCTTCTCCGGGCTGCTCGCGACCAGCGTGTTGCTCGGGTTGTCGTTCATGATGATCTACCCGATGACCGACACGCTCGCGGCCCGGACCGCCGGCGAGGGCTACGGTCGCCTGCGCCTCTGGGGATCGCTGAGTTTCCTCGGCGTGAACGTCGCGTCGGGCCTCGCGCTCGATCGGTTCGGCGTGCCGTGGCTGTATCCGGCGATCCTCACCGCGCTGTTCCTCTCGGTCGCGTGCGCGTGCTTCCTGCCGGACCCCCCGCGCAGCACGACGCCGAGTCACGTCGTGCGGCCCCTGGCCACGGTTCTCGCGAATCGCCGCTTCGTCTGCTTCGTCGCCGGCGCGGGTCTGATCCAGGCCAGCCACGCCGGCATCTACTCGTTCGGCACGCTGCACTGGAAGTCGCTCGGCATCGACGAGTTCACGATCGGCTGGCTGTGGGCCTGCGGCGTCCTCGCCGAGGTGATCCTGCTGCACAACAGTGCGCGCATCGCTCAGCGTTTGCAGCCGCGACACCTCGTCCTGATCGGCGGAGCGTGCGCGATCGTGCGGTGGTCGCTCACCGCGATCACGACGTCCGAAGTCGCGCTGTTCTTCGTGCAGGTGCTCCACGCGCTCTCGTTCGCGGCCACCCACCTCGCCGTCATCACGCACATCCGACGCCACGTTCCGGCCGAGGCATCGGTGACCGCGATCTCGGTCTACGCCGCGATCGGCACCGGCCTCGGAATGGCCGGCGCGACCTTCGGCGCCGGATTCTGGTTCGCGGCGTTCGGCGCCGGCATGTTCTGGATCATGGCCGCGATCGCGGGCATCGGCACGCTGACCGCGCGGTTGTCGCGGATGGTGTGAGCCGAGGACACTTCACTCTGCCCGCTTCAATCGGAGCGGGAAGTACATCCAGCAGTACGGTCGGTTGGAGAGTCCGACCGATCCCCGGAACTCGTCTCGCGCCGAGTTCAGGCGCAATCGGATGTCGAACGAGAACTCGGCCCGCGGATGCACGGGCGAGAACGGTCCCGAGACGACGGCGTACAGGAACTCGTCGAAGTTGCTCGGCCGCTCGGGTGGTGTCACGAGATCCTCACCGATCCGGATCTCCTGGACACCGTAACGCGACGCGTCGATGGCGAACGGTATCGACTCGCCGTTCGACCGAATCACGCCGTCCCATCGCCCGACCAAGTCGTCTGGCGTCTTCGCCCGGAGCATGCCGCCTCCGAGCCCGACCGCGGAGTTCCAGTGGTCACCGTCGTCGTCCTCGTTCGGAAGCACGGATTCCAGCGCATCACGAAGTGCCGAAGGCATCTCCCCGAGCGAGGAGGTTCCGATGTAGATCCAGGCAAGTCCACACGCGGGGAACATGACTCGCTCGGCCCGGACACCCGGTCCGTTCGCGTAGACGGCGTGGCTTCCGCGACCCGGGTCGCGGTCCCAACCGTTCAGCAGACTGATCCGGTCATGGCTCGAGGAGTCGTCGAGCGGCAGCTGCGAAGCCGCGAGATGTCGTACGAGCAAGGCACCCAACTCGCTCGCCGAGATCCACGCACCGGCCGCCGCCGGCACGGTCGTCCAGGCCCCAGGCTCGGCCACGAGCCCGAACATGCCCTCGCGGTATCGCTGCACGGCTCCGGCCGGGACCTCGCGACGCGCGTCGGCGACGAACGACTTCAGACCGAGCGGCTCGGCCAGATACTCCTCGACGAGCTGCGACCACGGCTTCCCGGTCCTCTGCTCTGCGACGTACTGGAGCACCGCGAACGGCGCATGCTCGTACGTATGCGTGTCGTGGATCACGTGGTCCTCGACGATCCGCGACAGCGGCCAGTCGCCGAGAGCTTCGCGGCGCAAGTAGAGCTCGAACGGCTTCAACCGCTCGGTCCCGCGCAGCAGATCCAACAGGCTGACCGAGTGCTCGTCACCCGATTCGTCGCGAATCGAAACGTCGATCGGCTCCGTGATGTCCAGCACGCCATCGGCGTGCAACCGCGACGCGACGAGCCCGCTGATCCCGCCGGTCAACTCGCTCAGCGGGAATCGCGTGTGTTCGTCGACCGGCTGCCTCGACTTCCGGTCGACGACGCCGACCGCTTCAGACAGCAGCACGCGACCACCGTGGACGACGGCGAGTGCGATCGCGGGATGGTCCCGGTCGACTGACGCAGCGAGCGCGGCCCGGACCCGCGCCACGTAGGCCTCGTCGACGGTCACTTGTTGCGCGTTGGCTACGTAGGAGAGAACCGTCAGGCATGCGACGAAGGCGCAGGGCATCGAACGACCGATCATCGACGTATCCTATCGATGCGTCGTCGCGAGATGAGGTGAGATGAGA
>JAGQQZ010000555.1 GCA_020425915.1 Planctomycetota bacterium
CCTTCACGGTACCGTAGGACCGTCCCCGCCGCTCCCGGATAGAGCTCGGTGGACCCCGGCGACATCAGCATGACTTTCACGCTGATCCCATCGGCGATCCGGGCGGTCTCAATCGAGGCTGTCGAGCAACGTCCGCAGGCTACGGACCTTGTCGATCCAGACCCGGCCGTCGCGCTTGAACGCGGTCCCGACGATGGCACCGGAACAACGCGGCCACAGCCGCGCCGCATTCGACTCGTCGAGGCCCGAGCCGATCCAGACCGGAAAGCCGTCGACTGCGTCCCGCACGGTCGTCAGGAACTCGGCGTCGACCGCTTCGCCGGTCCGGGACCCGCTGACGATGATGCCGTCCGCGCCCGAACGCTCCGCGAGGTCCCGAGCCGCGGCGACCGGGTCGAGCGGCGCGACCGGGGCTGCGTGCTTGACCATGAGGTCGGCGAGCAACTTCACGTCCGGCGCCACCAGTCGGCGATACTCCGCGATGCGCGCGGCGTCGCCGTCGATGGTCCCCTGATCGGTGACGTAGCTGCCCGTCAGGACGTTGACGCGGATCCACTTCGCACCGGACACAGCCGCCGCGCCGAGCGCGGCGTGGGCGTCGTTGCGCAGGCAGTTCACGCCCACGGGCAGGTTCGTCGCACGCCGCACTTCTCGTGCGACGACCGCGAGGGCTGCGACGACGTCCGGCCGGACCGGGTCGGCGGCGTCACCGCGATGGAACGGCGCATCGCCGAAATTCTCGACCACGATGCCGTCGATCCCGCCCTTGGCGAGCGCGTCGGCATCGGCGAGCGCGAGTTCGAGGACTCGGTCGAACGATCCCCCGAACTCGGCCGCGGACGGCAACGGCTCGAGGTGCACGACTCCCAACAGCGAACGGTGGGTCACGCCGGCATTCTCGTCGATCGACCGCGATGCGCAATCGCCCGGCGAGACTATCGCCGCGGACGACGCGGAGCATACGCTGCAGCCGTGTCTCGTCGTCCGAAGCGCAACCTCTGGCCCTTCGTCTGGGGCGCCCTCGGGATCGCCCTCGTGGTGCGCACGGCCGTGCGCACGCGAGGGGTGATCTACGACCACCTCGAGTTCGGTCGACGACTGTTCGCGGGGTCCGACCTCTACGCTCCCTATCTCGACACGCCGCGGCCGTTGCATCCCGTGTACCCGCCGTCGTTCGGACTGATGACGTGGCCGTTCTCGCTGACGCCCGATGTCGTCGCGCGCACGCTCTGGGCCATCGTGCAAGTCGCGGCGCTGGCATGGATCGGCGTCGTGTTGCTCCGAATGCTCCGGCGCGCGTGGCCCGAATACGCTCGACGCGGTCACGTGCTTCTCGCGATCACCGCGCTCCTCGCGTCGCGCTACGTCCTGCGCGACACCCACGGCGGCGGCGGCAACCTGATCAACCTCGCGCTCGTGCTCGGCGCCACCGACCTCGCGACCCGCGGACGGTCACACGTCGCCGGCATCGTGTTCGCGATCTCGCTGGCGACCAAGCCGACGAGCGTCTTGTTCGTCCCGCTGTTCTGGATCCTCGGCTTCCGACGTACGGCGTCCATCGCGGTCGCTGGCGCCGGAGGGCTGCTCGGGTTGGCCATCCTCGTGCACGGACGTGGACTGGCACCGCTCGAGACTTGGCTGCACGGCAGCATCGAGTATTCGCGGATGGCGAACCTGTTCGAGGCTCCGGCCGAGGGGTTCCCGCCGTTCAGCTGGATGAACCAATGCCTGCGTTGCGCGCTGACCCGCTACCTCGGGAGCGTGCCGACCGCGTTCACGCATCTCGACGACGGCGCCCCTCTGCCCGGATGGTTCGACGGATTGGGCTGGTCGATCCAGGCGACACTCTGGTGCCGCCACGCGGCGACGGCGATCGTGCTCGTGTTCACGTTCGGCCTCGCCTGGCTCAATCGGCGGGATCGGATGGCGATCCCCGCGGTGGTCGCCGGCTGCTTCGCCGCGTCGCTGCTGCTCTCCCCGATCTCCTGGAAGGCCCATCACGTCGCGCTGATCCCGGCCCTGTTCCTGCTGTCGATCCCCGTGCTGGCGCGCAGGACCTGGGCCATCGCGCTCGCCGCGCTCTACCTGTTCGCCTGCGTCGCCGGCGAGGAGCTGGTCGGGAAGTCGTTCAAGCACGTCCAGCAGCACCTCTACCTGGTGACCCTCGGGACCCTCGTGCTCTGGACGCTGTGTCTCGGCCGGGCTTTCCGTCCACCGGGCCGAATCGGCGATGGACTCGCGGAGACGGTCCGGTAACGTGCCCGGCCGCATTCTCCGACCAGCTACGAATCCATGGGACTCGCCTGCGGCATCGTCGGCCTGCCGAACGTCGGCAAGAGCACGATCTACAACGCGATCACGCTGACCGAAGGCGGCGATCGTTCGAACTACATGTTCTCGACGACCGAGCCGATCCGCGGCACGGTCGACGTCCCCGATCCCCGCCTCGAGCAGATCGCGAAGTTCATCGAGACCAGCCGCATCGTCCCGGCGCAGATGACCGTCGTCGACATCCCCGGCCTCGTGTCGGGTGCGAGCCACGGCGAGGGCATGGGGATCGGATTCCTCGGCGCGATCAAGGAGAGCAACTGCCTGCTCCACGTCGTGCGCTGCTTCGAGTCCAGCGACGTCCAGCACGTCAGCGGGGCGATCGACCCGGCGGCCGACGCGGAGATCGTCGAGCTCGAACTCGCGCAGGCCGACCTTCAGACCCTCGATCGCAACATCGACCGCGTCGCGAAGAAGGCGCGCACCGGTGACAAGGAGTACGTCGAGCAGAAGGTCCTGTTCGAACGTGCCAAGGCTCACCTCGAGACTTCGCAGCCGCTGCGCATGCTGGAGTTCTCGCCCCGCGAACTCGAACTGCTCGCGCCGTTGTTCCTGATGACGATCAAGCCCGTCTTGTTCGTCGCGAACGTCGGCGACTCCGACGTCGACGGAACGTCCGACCACGTCAAGGCACTGCGCGAGTACGCCGAGAAGACGCGCGCCGACGTCATGCACCTCTGCGGCGATCTCGAGGCCGAGTTCATTCGGATGGACGAGGAGGAACGTGCGACGTTCATGGAGGACTTCGGACTGAAGGAGTCCGGGCTGACGCGCATGATCCACGCGGGCTTCGACCTGCTCGGCCTGCAGACGTTCTTCACGGCCGGCGAACTCGAGGTCCGCGCGTGGGTGATCCACCAGGGTGACACCGCGCCGATCGGCGCCGGTGCGATCCACACCGACTTCACGAAGAAGTTCATCCGCGCGCAGGTCTACAAGTTCGATGACCTGGTCCAGCACGAGACCGAGGCCGCGATCAAGGCGGCTGGCAAGCTGCGGTCGGAGGGCAAGGAATACGTGCTGCAGGACGGGGACATCTGTCACTTCCTGATCGGGAACTGACGCGGCGTCGGCCGGTGACGTGATCGGGAGCTCGCTCGGCTCGAGCTCAGAAGCGAAACGAGGGCGCGCCGCGGGTTCGCCCCTTCGCTCTCCCTCCGCCGCTGGCGAATCCAACGCCAGCCGTGCAGATCGATGCACCGGTTCATCGACGTGCCGCGCGCCGGAAACGGC
>JAGQQZ010000044.1 GCA_020425915.1 Planctomycetota bacterium
ATCGCGGTCTCGTCGTCGCGGTCACCGCGGTGTTCGTCGTGCTCACCGGCGGCATCGTCGGCACCGGCCTCGGCTTGGAATCCGCACTCGACGCGAACGAGCAGCTCGAGGTGCAACGGAAGATCGCCGTCGGCAAGACGGCGGACGCGGAGCGATCGCTGGAACGCGCCACCGAGGTCAAGCGCGTCCTCGTCGAGATGCTGGCGCTCACCAATCCGATCTTCGCGCAGGGTCGGGACACGTCCCTGCTACGGATGGTGCTCGATCGGACGGCGGAGCGGTTGTTCGACGGTTCGATCGTCGATCCCGTGACGCGCGGCGAACTGCACGCGATCGTCGCCGACGTCTACTTCAACCTCGCGGCGTGGGACGACGCACGTCGGCACTTCCGTGCGTTGATCGACCTCGGAACCGCAGCCGTTGCGCCGCCGGAGCTGGGCCCTGCATCGGAGCCGATCTTGGACGCGATGCTCGAGCTCGCGCGGATCGAGATCATGACGGGCGATGCGAGCCGTGCCACCGAGTGCTTCGAGGCCGCGCGGCTCGCGATCCGCGATGCGCTGCCGCCGAGCCATCCGCTGACGATCGAGCTCGGGCTGCGCGAAGTCGAGCTGCTGGACCGCACCGCGAGTCCCGACGCCATCGACAAGGCGCGCGACGTCGTCGCCAACGCACGGACCCATCTCGGCGTCGGCTCGCGCCTGACCCTCGAGGCGATGCAGACGCTCGCCTCGTTCGAGAGCCGAAGCGGTCATCCGGACACGGCGAACGCGTTGATGCTCGAAGTCGAGGCGGGCCAAGCGGCGAGATACGGGCCCGAGTCGGCGCCGGTGCAGCTCGCGCGGGCTGCCCGCCTGAGCATCCTCGAGCAGCAGGGGAACGCCGAGGAAGCCCTCGAACTGGCCCGCCAGATGCACGCCGCGTTCACCAAGGCCTTCGGCGCGGACAGCCCACGCACACAGGCCGTGGAAGGTGCGATCGGACGACAGCTCGCGAACCTCGGTCGCTCGGACGAAGCCATCCCGATCCTCGAGCGCTACTTCGCACTCGAGCAACAGATGATCGGATCGCACCGCGCGCTCCGGATGCGCACGCCCTCCATACTCGTCCTGAGCTACTCCGAGGTCGGACGCACCGAGGCTGCACTCGAACTCGCGCAGCGTGTCGTCGAGAGCATGACCGAGGCCTACGGCGCGGACGACGACACGACGCTCATGAACCGCGCCAACGTCGGCGCACTCCTGCACGCACTCGGCCGGGACGCGGACGCGGAAGGCGTTCTCGTCGACGTTCGGGACCGGGCGATCCGAGCCAACGGCGCCGATTCCGGCGCAGCGATCCAGGCCCTGCTGAGCCTTCGACCGGTGTTCCACGCGCTCGGCAAACTCGACGAGGCGTGCGCAGCGGGCGAGGCGTACGTCGCGGCGAGGCGTCGCACCTCGGGCGAGGATCACCCTCTCACGCGGGCGGCGATCGAGGATCTGATCCACGCCTACGAAGCGGCGGGGCGAAACGCCGACGCCAAGCGCCTGCGCGACGG
>JAGQQZ010000556.1 GCA_020425915.1 Planctomycetota bacterium
GTCACTGACGGTCTTCGGCGGAGGACTCTTGCCGGATGCCTTGTCGGCCTCGACGTTCGACAACCGAATCGTACGCAGCTTCCACGTCTTGGCGAAGGCCTCGCAGTTGAACAGGATCGCGTGGATGACCTCGCGAGTCAGCGGCAACGGCTTGCCGCCGCGCTCGAACTTGATCGAGACCTCGTAGTCGACCGCCCGCTCCTTGGACTTCTGGCGGGCCTGCTCGTCACTGATCTGGATGTCGGTGTCCTTGAGTTCCCCGCCTCGGACCGAACCGGTGATCCGATTCTCGAAGTAGAGGAGGTGACCACCGACGCTCGCGTTGCGGTTCATGTTGGTCTTGATCTCCTCGATCTGCTTCTCCAGCAGTCCGATCTTCTCCAACTGACCGTTTGGACGAATCGCCTTCTGCTGGGCCTGCTTGGCCTCGTCGAGCCACGTGTCCTCGAGGTACGCCCAGGCGCCGGCGCCGGGGATCGCCACGATCGAGATCAGGATGATGAGCTTGTAGAGGTCCATGACTACCGCTTGATGTCCTTCAGCAGAATCCCGACCTGATTGACCGCGCCCGGGACGGCACCCTCGTACGGGTCCTCGCCCTTGCTGCTCGGCTTGAAGTCGAGGAACGGGCTGTCCGCCTTCGCGAACTCGGCCTCGAACTCGGTCTTCATGCGCTCGAAGCGCGCGCGATAGCCATCTCCGCGGATCGCGACCTTGAACTCGAGGAACGGATCGCGGTGATCCATGTTGAGCTCGAGGTTGCAGATCACGAACGAACCCAACTCGTCCTCGATGCGCTCGATCACCTCGGCGAACTTCGACAGAACCTCGAAACCCGACGGCAACTGCAGGTCCTGGTAGACCCCCGTCGCCTCGCGCTGCTTCTTGACGTAGTCGCTGAGATAGCGCTCGATCACGCCGATCCGATCGAACGTCGGAGCGTCGATGACATCGTCGAGCAGCTTCTGGAACTCCTTGCGCTCGATGAGTTGGCTCAACGAGTAGCGCGAGTTCTGATTCATGAGGTTGTTCACGTAGCCGTAGAACTCGGCCTTCTTGAACTCCTCCGAGCGTCGTCCACCCTGCTTGAGCTCGACCTTGTGCAGGCGACCGTAGTCGCGCTCGATCAGCAACCGCTGCCGGTTGCGCTGCAGGCCGAGGATGAACAGCAGGAAGACCGCCAGCATGCAGGCGATCGAGAGCGGGAACTTGATCCGGTCGAACCCGCGCTGGAACGCGAGGTCTTCCTGGCGGAACTGCATCGGCGTGACGCCGCCCATCGATCCCAGCGCCAACCCGACCGCGATCGCGATCCGCGGCTCGACCCACCGGGCCTCGTCCTCATCGAGGTTGTGGGCCAGGTTCTCGAGCACGGGGATCGGCTGCGGCGAGCAACCGAACACGTCCTCCAGGACCGCGTCGAGGCCCGGCAGGAACGAACCCCCGCCCGTGACCCAGACCGCGTCGAATCCGTCGAGGGTCTTCATCGACGCGACGAATCGCATCAGCTCGCGGTGAACGCGTCGCAACAGGTCCGTGGCCGCGGCGGAGACCTCACCCATCGTCAGGGGAGGCGCCGCTTCGGCAGGGACGATCGCGGTCTCGACGTTCTCCTCGTCCGACTCGGTCTCGACTTCGGGCGGCTCGAACTCGAACGCCTGCCCGGACTGGAACACCTCGAACACGGCCTCACGCGCCTGCGGCAGCGAGACTCCCTTGCTCGCGGCGACGTCGTCCGCGACTCCGTCCACGCCGACTCGCAGCGCGCGCATGTCCAGGATTCGTCCGTTCTGGACCGCCACGATGCGGGTCGAGCGACCGCCGACGTCGATCACGACCTTCGCCCGCTTCGGGCCGGGCACCGCGACGTCGGTCGACTCCGCGGGCGCGTCCGAGTCCGACCGGAAGCATCCGGCCCACTCGGCGACGCGGAACAGCGCCATCGTGTCGAGGTCGACGACCTCCGGGTCGATCCCGAAGCTCTCGAGCGCTCGCAGCGTGACCCGCAGCGGCTCCTTCGGGACCGCGGCGACGAGCACTCGCGTGGCCTGTCCCTCGAGCTCCTCGAGCGTGTGGAAGTCGACGATCATCTCGTCGACGTTGTGGCTGTGGATCGAGTCCTCGACCTCGAACTTGATGACCTTGCGGATCTGGTCACGCCCCTTGAACGGGACGACCAGCGACCGCAGCACGGCTTCGCGACAGGGGAACCCGAGAGTGACGTTGTCGCGCGCGATCTTCGCGTCCTGCAGCGCATGCAACGCCGACTCGGCTTCGCGATGGGCGTGTTCCTCGTCGACCGCCGCCGCGCTCACCTGCGAGACGCGATCGACACTGACCTTCGCCAACCGCGGTCGCTTGTACGAGCCGTCGAGCTCGACGACCTTGATCTCGTATTCGCCCGGGTCGAGTCCGACACCTTTGGCCATGTCACCTGTCCTTCTTGTCCTTCGAGTAGCGGGCTCGCTGCTCGTCGGTCAGCAGTGCGTAGATGCGCTCGTCGGCGCGGTTGAAGACCCTACTTCTTTCCGCGAGCAAATCCTCCGAGTTCTTCCGCCCCGGATCGAGGATCAACTCGCGGCTCTCGGCCAGCCGTGCCGCGAGCACCATCCGCAACGCGCGCATCTGCTCCGGCGTCAGTTCGTATCGCGCTTCGAGGGCTCGGGCGTACCGCTCGTCCGGGTCCAGCGACTCGGTCTCGGCGCGGAACGCCCGGACGACGGACGGGATCGCGAGCCCGACGCAGATCCCCGCACCGAAGCATGCGACCGCGATCCACCGGACCCAGCGTCTGGCATGCGCCAGCCCGCCCTCGGTCACCGCCTGTCTCCGAAGGCTCGTTCGAGGATCACAGCGTCCAACTCCTCCATCTTCCGCTGGATCTCGGCGGGCGACGCATCGAGCTTGCCGCTGTCGGCCGTGTGCAACAACCCACCGAACACGAGCAGTCCGATGCCGATCAGGAGCGCGGCCGCGACCATGATGCGGCGACACGCGACCTCGAACGCCATCGTCTGGGCGGGCGCCTGTTCATCCGACAGCTCCTCCGCGCGGGGCAACCGGTGCACGTCGCGCAGGACACGCGCCTTGAACCCCTCGCTCGGCGTGGGCGGCGCCTCCGCCTTGCCCGCCGCGAACCAAGCGCGATCGTCGCGCAGCTCGGCGACGAATTCCCGCAGCTTCGGTTCGGCCGCGAGCCGAGCCTCGAACTTCACGACCTCGCGATCGTCCAGCTCCTCGTCGACGTAGCGCGACGCCAGCAAACGAACCTCGTCCTTCAACTCCTGCTCCGTCATCGCTGACTCCTCGTACTCGGGCGGCCGGGCACCAACTCCGGGTGCAGCCGCAACATCGCCTCCTTGAACCTCGCCCGCGCCCGGAACAGTCGCGATTCGACCGTGCCGATGCTGCACTCGAGCACCTCGGACATGTCGGTGTACGACATGACCTCGTAGTCTAGCAGCAACAGTATCGTGCGGTACTTCGCCGGCAGTGTCTCCAACACCTCGCGCGTCATACGCCGGACGTCCTCCTCGAAC
>JAGQQZ010000557.1 GCA_020425915.1 Planctomycetota bacterium
AGTGGTCGCGCAGCAGTCCGGCGACGATCTCGCCGGTCAGCGGTTCGGGCCAAACCGGCTCGTCCCAGCACGTGTGCGTCTTGACGACCCCGTCCTTGCGGAAGTCATCCCGCGGGCGGTTGAGGTCGAGCACCGCGCGCGCGACGTCGGTCGTCGCGTAGCGCGTGACGCGTTCGGCGAAGTCGTAGATCCGGCGTGCGCCGACGTCGCCGTCGGCTTCGATCTGGGCGGGCGTCAGTCGACAGCGATCGACCAACGCGTCGGGGATCGTGAGCCCGGCGTGGGGGACCGAGATCCCGAGCGGAAGCTTCATGCGTCCGGACCGGCGGCTGCGCCGTCGCGCCTGAGGTCGGCGACGCCGACGATCTTGCGTCGCTCGCGCGCGACCGCCTGGACGCAGCCGAGGTAGAACGAGAACGGTTCGACCTCGCGGATCGTGAAGCCAGAACGCTGCAGCGCTCGCGGGATGTCGGTCCGCATCCGCGAAGCCTCGAGCGTGACCTCCCCGCTGAGGCTGCAGTGCAGGCGCGGCGCGGTGATCGCGTCCATGAGGTTCTGGCCGTCGATCAGGCGCAGCAGAACCTGGGCGACGGCCGACACGATGCGTTCGCTGCCCGGTGAGCCGAGTGCGAGCCAAGGACGGCGACCGCGCATGACGACGGTCGGGGCCACGCTCGCCCACGGCGCGGCGTTGGGACGCAGGAAGTAGGGGTGTGAGATGTCTTCGTGCTCGAAGGCACTCATGTAGTTGTTGTAGAGGAAGCCGAGCGTCGGCGACGCGGCGAACGAGCCGTAGACCCGCTCGATCGACTGGGTCAGCGCGACCGCGTTGCCCGCTTCGTCCATGACCGACAGGTGCGTCGTCTCCCCGGTGGAACGAACGCGGGAGCGGATCTGCCGTGCGACCATCTTGGCGTAGTCGTCGCTCAGCAGGCGTCGGTCCTGGATCTGCGGGTAGTAGCTCGGGTCGAACGGACGGTCGCGTCGATCCAGGTTCGCGCGGCGGATCACCTCCGCGAACACGACGGCGCCTTCCGGCGTGTCCAGCTGGCGTTGCCTCGCGTCGAACTGCTCGAGCAGCTTCAGGATGTAGAGCAGCGTGCGCCCCGCTCCGGCCGGCGGGAACGTGAACACGCGCATCCCGCCGAACGTCGCGCCGATCGGTCGCCGCTCGACCGGCCGCGGGATCTGTGCCAGGTCGTCGAGTTGGATCAGCCCGCCGTGTTCCTGCATGTCGGCGTGGATCTCGTGCGCGATCTCGCCGAGGTAGAAGTCCTCGAAACCACGTTCCGCCAGGCGGGTCAGCGTGCGCGCGAGCGCCGGCTGTCTCAGCCGCGAGCCGACCTTGTGGGGTTGCCTGCCGTCGCGCAGGAACAGCGGCGCTGCCGTACCGTTGCGGAGGTGCTTCAGTTCGCGGGACGTCAGACGGTGCTGCAGCTCCGTGACCTCGTAGCCCTCGGTGGCGAGTTCGATCGCGGGTTGGACGAGCTTCGCCCAGGGCAGGCTGCCGAACTTCTCGGCGACGTAGCCGAGGACCGCGGGGGTCGAAGGCACCGTCGCCGCGCGATGGCCGCGGAGCCGTTCGGTCTTGCCGAGTTCGGAGGGTGGCGTGCGGTGCGGCGCGCGCGACGACCCGTCGAGCGCGACCGTGCGCTGGCCGGGGACGTGGATCGTCAACATCGTCTGGCCGCCTAGCCCGGACGCGGCGGGCTCGACGACGCCGAGCGCGAGCGCGGCGGCGACCGCGGCGTCGACGGCCGTGCCACCTTCGGCGAGCATCCGTGCGCCCGCCGCGCTCGCGAGCCAGTGCTGCGTCGCGATGATGCCGCGTCTCGAGACCGCGACGCGTTGCGGTTGTCCGAGGTCGCGCGACACCGAACCGTAGCTGTCGCCGCGCGGCTTGGGATCGGGGATCATGCCCGTTCCGACTCGTCGAACAGCAACTGTGCCAGGAGCAGGGTGCGCTGGACGACGCTGATCCGCTCCACCGCCTCGCGGGCCGTGAACGTCTCGACCGCGGCCGGTCCGACGCCGCAGATCACGGCGGTCTCCTCGGGAACGAGGCCGGCGACCGAAGGCAGCAGCGCCGAGTCCTCGGCGTACGGGATGTCCCAGCGCTCGGCGGCGGCGCGGATCCGCTTCGAGAGCGGCGCGTTCGTGCGACGCGAACGCATCGGCGGTCGCTCGGCCGTGAGATCGAGATGGACTCGGATTCCTCCGCGATCGGCCTTCAGCATGTCGCGGATCTCGGTCTCGATCACGTCCGCCTTCGCCGGATCGAGGTAGCTGACGAGCACGACCGCGTGGACCTCGTGGGGTAGCAGGTTGCGGTACGACGTCGTCTTCATGTCCGAGATCGAGACCGCGATGCGTTCGTTGCGATCGGACAGCTCGCAGAGCTGTTCGAGCCGCCGCCAGGCCCAGCGCAGGACCTCGGGCTTCTTGGTCGCTTGGCCGGGCTTCCGCGCGGGACCCTCGAGGCGGAGCGCGTAGTGCCGCACGCCGCGCCGTTGCGTGATGAACCGGTCGCCGGTGCTGCCCGGTCGCAGCACGAGGACCTGCTTCGCGCGCGCCGCGGCGCGACGGATCGCGTCGCTGCTCCGTTCGCAGTCGAGGCCCTCGTCGCCGTAGTAGAGGACCCCGAGCGGGAGGCGCGTCAGACGGCGTCGACGCTTGAGCGCGCGCAGCGCGAACTCGAGCGCGACGAGCGGTGCGCGCGACGAGCCGATGCCTTCGCCGTACAGCCATTCCGGGTCGCGGGAGAACGTCGGCACCGATGCCGACTGCGGCAGCGGGACGTCGACGTGGCCGATCAGCAGCGTGCCGCCGTCGAAGCCCGCCGGCGTCGTCCAGAGCCGGGCGCTGTCCCGCGGTTCGTCCGACTCGCTCGGCTGGAGCCCGACTTCGCGCAGCGTCTTGTCGAGTTGGTCGAACGCCGTTCGGACGCCGACCGTGTCGAGCGTGCGGCTGGACAGACCGGTCCACTGCGCGATCCGGCGTTCGATGCGGTCGCGGCGAGAGGTCACGTACTCGAGCAACTCCTCGCTCGGACTGCGGGTCCCTTCGAGCGCGATCGGTGCCAGGGTGCCGAAGTAGCGTGCGCTCGCCACCTCGACCAGGCGATTGATCAGCGCCGGGAAGTCGAGTCCGGCGGCCTGCGCGGCGGCGACGTACGAGCCGTGCTCGCCGAGGCTCGGCAGGCTGTTGATCTCGAGGATGTAGAAATTGCCGTCGTCGTCGAGCCGAAGGTCGACGCGCGCGCAATCGACGCACCCGAGGACCTGGAACGCGCGCTTCGCCAGGTCGGTGACGCGCTCGCGCGCGGCGTCGTCGAGGTTCGCGGGGCAGGTGATACCGACCGTGCGACCCGACTTCCTGGTCTTGTCCTCGTACGTGTAGATCTGCGGTCCACCCTCGCCGAACGTGAGTTCGGCCGGCGGCAGGGCGTCGGGCGGGCTGTTGCCGAGCAGCCCGACGTTGATCTCTCGGCCGGCGATGAAGCGCTCGACGAGTACGGGCTGCTCGAAGCGTTCGAAGATCGCGCCCGCCGCTTCGCGCAGTTCGTCGTCGTCGTTGACGATCTTGATCCCGAACGACACCGCCTCGTTGCGCGGCTTGACGATCAGCGGGTAGGGGAGGTCCGGGATCTCGAAGCCCGGCGTCTCGAGCACGGCGAACTCCGGCGTCGGGAGCCCGTTCTGCACGAACAGCATCTTCGCGACGACCTTGTCGAGCGCGAGCGAGTGCGCCATCGGTCCCGAGCCGACGTACGGCAGCCCGACCATCTCGAGGATGCCGGGCACGTGCGTGTATCGAGCCTGACCCTGGATGCCGTACGCGAGGTTGAACACCATGCCGGGTCGTTCGCCCTTGACGACGCGCGGCATGAACTCCTCGAGGTTGTCGATCAGGTCCTTGTCGCCCTCGAACGCGGCGACCTTGTGGCCGCCCTGCTTGAGGGCCGCGAGGATGCGTTCGATCGACTTCTTGCCGTACCGCTCGCGGTTGATGGACCCGAAGCGGTTGATGACCTTCTCGCTGACGCGGTTGTAGACGATGGCGATGCGCATGCCGGAAAACGAAAACGCCGCCCCGGAATGTCCGAGGGCGGCTCATTCATGCCACCAGGGAGGTTAGCGGATGCCGGCACGAATCTCATCGAGATCCTTGCCGGCATCCGGCGGCGGCATGCGTCAGGCGTGTTCCGTCGGCGGTGTTCGGCCTCTGCGGCCGTCCGCTCCGTCTACTTCTCCGGATCGTCGTCCGGTTCCTTGCTCGGCTTCTTGCCGGGCTTCTTGCCGGGTTCCTTGCCGGGCTTCTTGCCAGGCTTCTTCCCCGGCTTCTTGCCAGGCTCGTCCTTGCCGCCGCGCTTGCGCAACTTCTCGCGCTCCGCGTCGGCGAGCTTGTTCGCGCTCGCCTCGTCCTTGACCGAACCCTTGATGGTCTTGAACTTCGGCTTCGCCGGCTTCTCGATCGTCGAGGAGTCCTGCTTGTTCTTCTTCGCCTCGTCGACCAGGCGCTGGTACTCCTCCATCGCGGCCTTGTACTCGGCGGCGACTTGGGTCTTGAGCGTCGCCAGGTCCTTCTTCGGGATCACGCGGATCTCGTCGTTCACCTGGACCACGGCGTAGGGTTCCGGCTTCTCGTCGGACTTCGGCGGGTCGTCCTGGGCCACAGCGTTGGCGCCCAAGGTGAAGATCGCCGCGCAGAAGGCGGCGAGGCTACGGGTGAGGATCGTCTTGTCGTTCATGGTGTTGGGGATGGGCAGCGCCCTCACGGGCGCTGCGGCTCGAGTTTCTTGCCCTGGAATCCGTATCGTGCGACGACCGTGTCGCCGTCGTGCTCGACCATTTCACCGGTCAGCGCGTTGCCACGGATCGTGAGCTTCCACGTGATGTGTTCGCCCGCGTCCTTGGCGGACATCGCCGAAATCTCGATCGCCTTGTCGGTCTTCTTGATCGTGTACGCGACCGCATCGTAGAGCAAATTCGCCGACTCGGGTTCGAAGCGAAGGTGACCACGATGGAACTCGATGACCTCGGAGGTCGGATCGTCGTCGATGATGTCCGGGTCGGGGGTCACGGTGACCTTCCACTTGGTGCCGTCGAGCTCGCAGGCCTTGCGGGCCGCCAGTTCGTACTGGAGGACGGTGCCGTCGGCGTGCGTCCACTCCGTCGAACCCGAGAGCTTGTTGCCCTCGAGCTGGAACGTCGCGTCGAGCGTGCCGAACTGCTTGGTCACGCACTTCACCGAGAACACGCCGGGCTCGTCGGTTGCCTCGAGCGTCGCGGGTTGGGCGATGAAGCCAGGACGGTCGCCGTCGATCGCGAGCTTCGACTTGGCATCGAAGCAGAACGTGAGCTCGACGGGTTCGGCGAGTGCATCGTCATCCGTGTCGTCCTCGATCACCGGCGTGGCGTCGACGAACCAGCGGGTCGACGCGAGCACGGCTTCGGGCGCGGGCTTGTTCTCCTGGGCCGTGACGGTCGTCACGAGTGTCGCCAGGACGATGCTGCCGCGGACGGTTGACAGGAACGTTGACATTCTCAGGTCTCTCCTCTCGATCACGTCGGATCGAGGTGTGTGTTGGCGGGCCGGAACCTCCGGCCCTGCCGGCGACTCATCAATCGCCGTGCCATCTCCAGGGCGGCGGTCGGGATTTTCTGTCGTCACGGGCCTGGCCCGGTGCCGACAATGCGCGCCCCCATGCTCGTCCAAGTCGTGATCGCCACCGCCAACGACGACGTCGCCCGTCGGCTCGGCGAATGCCTCGAACACCCCGGCTACCTCGTCGAACGCGTCGCGGCCGACGAGCGGGCGATCCGATCGGTGCGGTCGTTGTCCCCGGACCTGGTGATCCTCGACGACGACTTGTTCGACGTTCTCGATCGGAAGCCTGGCGCCCGAACCGGAACCCTGGAGCCCGATTTCCTCGTCGTCGCCGATCGTATCGAGTCCGAACGGCACGCCGAATTGCTCGCGAAGGGCTGCCTCGGCGCGGTGGGCTGGACCGTCGGGAGCCCCGAGTTCGAGGACGCGGTGTGGGCCGTCGTCTCGCGTTGGCGGCGCGACGCCGAGGAGGCGCTGGCGGCGGCCTGGCGCGGCCCGGAGGAACTCGCACTCGGCGACTTCGTGACGTCGAGCGCATCGATGCGGAAGTTCATGAAGGTG
>JAGQQZ010000558.1 GCA_020425915.1 Planctomycetota bacterium
CGCTCGAGTCGCGCGAGGCCGACAGGGACCTCGAGCTCGTCGACGAAGTCGACCGTGGCTCCCGGCCGACCCCAGCGGATCGTGTACGGGCCGGACGCGATGTCCGCGATCTCGTAGCGACCTGCGCCGTCGGTCGTCGCACGCCGTGACTGCCCGAGCGACCGGGACTCCGACTCGGGCTCGACGCGGACCGTGACACCCGCCACCGGGCCGTCCGCGTCGCGAACGACACCGGTCACGCGCGTCAACACGGGGAACACGAGTTGCACCTGCGCCCGTTCACGCGCACGAACGTCGAACGACACGCGGGTCCCTTCGAGTTCGGACGACCCTTCGCCGATCGTCACGAACGCGTCCATGTCTCCGATCCTGACGGGCTGCTCCTCCTGCACGAGGACGGCCTCGTACGACCCGGCGGCCAACGGTCCCACGACGGCGATGCCATCCGCGCCGCTGCGAAGCTCCGTCGCGGTGACCGGTTCGCCGGCGATGATCGGTCCGCGGATCGAGAAACCCGCAGCCCGTGGTTCGCCGGACGCATCGACGATCGCGACCTCGACACGGCCGCCTTCCCGCAACGTGAGTCGCGCCTCGACGCGGCCGACTCGCGGCAGGACGACCCGAATCGGACGGCTGCCCGCGTACTCGTCGTGCATCGCGCTCACGAACACGGGACCACCGGGCAACCCTCCGATTTCGACGCGACCTTCGGTGTCCGTCTCGCCACGTCCGAGATCATTGCCCGCGGAGTCGAAATCGAACGAGAGTTCGGTCGCTCCGTCGCGCTCGACACGGCGCTCGAACACCCGTGCGGCAGCGTCGGACTCGCCCGAAGCCTCGCACACACGGACTCTCGCGCCACCGACGGGCCGATTCTCGGCGTCGAGCACCGACACCAGGATCCTCGAACCGACGTCGACGACCAGGCGCACACCCTCGAGCGGCATCCCGCCGGGAACGGTGACGACGTGGCTCGTGGTCGGACGGTGGGCTCCCGTCGCACGCAGCCGGAGGTCGCCGGCAGGAACGCCATCGAGTTCGAACCGGCCCGACGCGTCCGTCGTCGTCACGACAGTGCGACCGAACATCCCCTCCGACTCGTCGAGCGTCTCGACCTGGCTCCCCACGATCGGCTCACCGTTCGCATCGACGACGACGCCGCGAACCGACCCGTGCCGCACAAGGCGGAACGTCACGTCCTTGCGACCCGCCGCGATCGAAGTCAGGACCTGGTCGCCATGTCCGTCGGCCCACGCCCGCAGTCGAACGCTGTCGCCAGGTTCGATTCCTCCCAACACGAACGCGCCCGCCTCGTCCGAGGTCGTCGACTCCGCCGCGTCGATCCGGTCGACGAGGGTGTTGCCGTCGAGCTTGCGCGAACGGAACGGAGCGACACGAGCTCCGACCAGGGGTTTGCCCAGGTCGTCGACGACGCGACCGGCGATCGAATCGCCGGCGTCGAGCCGGATCACGAGGTCCGTCCGGTCGACGCCACGCTCGACCGTGACCGATCGGTCGGTCGGCAAGTAGTTCCTCGCCCGCGTCGAGAGGCGACCCGAGCACGGCTCGACCTCGAACTCGAACCGTCCGTCGGCGCCGGTCTCGACGATGTGCGTCGCGCCGAGCGCCGAGACCGACTCCCGCATCTCGACGGTGACACCCGGAAGCGGATGGTCGGTTCGGTCCACGACACGACCGGCGATCCGGCTCGCGGCGATCACGACGAGATCACCGAGTTCGGTGGTCACGCCCGCTCGAACGAACGGCATGCTCCGCGTCGAGTTGTCCGAGAACAGCCAACGGGTCGCCGACAGGTCGATCTGCCCCTCGTGCCAATCGGTTGGGTAGTCGAACTCGAACTCGCCGTCCGCGTTCGTCGTCGCGTTTCGCTGCCGCGAGTCGCCGACGCCCTTCGAGAGCTCGAGTTCGATCCCCGCGCGCGGCTTGGACTCCGAGTCGACGAGGCGACCCCGCAGCCGAGCCCCGCCGGTCGGAACGACCGCGGGCCCGGGAACCGCGACGTCGGCGCGTTCTACCGGCTCCGCATGGCGTTCGGCGTCGCCGAGTTCGACCACCTGTTCGTCGGCGGGACCGTCCGGCGCGTCCGCGATCGGCAGGTCCCGGAACGCCACCGGATCACCCGGGTCCGTCCAGAGGATCCCCCCGATCAGCGCACCGACCATGACGAGCAGGGAAACCGTGAGCAGCAGGTTCTTCCTAGCCATCGAAGCCTCGCATGCGGCGTGGACGCCGGCCGCGCCGGATTCCTCCACGATACCCGCAGCCGGGTGGAACTCGCTACGCTGGTGCCATGCCATCCCTCGACTTCCACCGACGTCGTCGCGCGGCCCTGCTCGCCTCCATCGAACACCCGACGCTGTTGATGGCGGGCGGCTTCATCCCGCGGAACTACCCGGCGAACGTGTTCCCGCTGCGCGTGGACAGCACGTTCCTGTACTTCTTCGCGGACCCCGAACCGGACTCGGCAGCGCTGTTCGACCCGGCGACGAATCGCGTGACGCTGTTCCTCCACGAGCGCACGGCGGAAGACGCGCTCTGGCACGGACCGGTGCCGAGCTTCGAGGAGATGAAGACGCGTCACGGTGTCGACGAAGTCCGACCGATCGAGTCGCTCGAGGACTCGGTCGCGGAGATCGCGGCCAGCCGCAAGGTCCAGAGTCTCGCCGTGCCCGACCCGCAGGCGACCGCGCGGGCCGCGAAGATCACCGGCTTCCCGCTGAACCTGTTCGACGCGAAGAACGGCTTCGGTCCGCCCGAACTCGTCGACACGGTCGCCAAGCTCCGCACCTGCAAGGAGCCCGAGGAGATCGACGAGATGCGGAAGACGGCCGCGGTCACCGACAA
>JAGQQZ010000559.1 GCA_020425915.1 Planctomycetota bacterium
GGACACTTCGACATCGCACTCGCCGTCTCGGAGGGCGCCTCGAGCGCGACCACGGCATGATCCGAGTCCTGATCGTCGACGACTCGGCAGTCGTGCGGAAATCGCTCACCGAGGAACTCTCCAAGCACCGCGGGATCGAGGTCGTCGGCTCGGCGATGGATCCGTACGCCGCTCGCGACAAGATCGTGGAGCTCGAACCGGACGTCCTGACGCTCGACCTCGAGATGCCGCGGATGGACGGTCTGTCGTTCCTCGCCAAGCTCATGAAGCACCGGCCGATGCCGGTCGTGGTCGTGAGCTCGGTCGCGCAACGCAACAGCGAGGCAGCACTTCGCGCGCTCGCGCTGGGCGCGGTCGACATCGTGCCGAAGCCGAGCTCGCAGTACTCGATCCCGGACGTCGGCCGCGAGCTGGTCCGCGCGCTGCGTGCCGCCGTGACGGCCAAGCTTCCCGGCGCCCCCGTCGCTGCCTCCGGCGAGGAGGTCGCGTTCGCCGCCCTCGAGACCACCGACAAGGTGATCGCGATCGGATCCTCGACCGGCGGCACGGTCGCGATCGAGGAGATCCTCAGGCGGTTTCCCGGCGGCAGCCCGGGCGTCGTCATCGCCCAGCACATGCCGCCCGGGTTCACCGAGTCCTTCGCCGCGCATCTCGATTCGGTCTGCAAGCTCGAGGTGCGACAGGCGCGCGATGGAGATCGCGTCGTACCGGGCGTCGTGCTCATCGCGCCCGGCGACGAGCACATGCTGCTGCGACGCAGCGGAGCCCACTACGTGGTGCGCGTGAAACACGGCCCGCCGGTCCACCACCAGCGACCGAGCGTCGACGTCCTGTTCCGCTCGATCGCGCAGTGCGCGGCACCGAACACGGTCGGCGTGATTCTCACCGGCATGGGTGAGGACGGCGCCGCCGGCTTGAAGGAGATGCGTGACGCAGGCTCCCGAACGATCGCACAGGACGAGGCGAGCTGCGTGGTGTTCGGAATGCCACGCGCAGCCATCGAACTGGGCGCTGCCGAAGTCGTCGCGTCGCTCCGACGCATTCCGGACGCGATCTCGGCCGCCCTCGAGCAGAACACCACGCCATCCGCCATCTGAATCGACGAAGAGGATCTCGCTCCCATGGACCCGACAACGAATCAACCGAAGGCACTGACCCGCCAGCTCGTCGTTCGCGTCGCCGACCGACTGTTCGGACTCGACATCGACATCGTCCGCGAGATGCTCGAACTCCCCGAGCTGACACCCATGCCGCGCGTCGGCGAGCGGATGCGCGGCGTCATGAACCTGCGCGGTCGCGTCGTGCCGGTCGTCGATCTCCGCATCACCCTCGGCATGCCGCCGCTCGGCGACGAGATCGAACGCACCTGCGAAGTGCTCCACCAGCGGCAGGCGGACCACAAGAACTGGCTGGACGAACTCGACGCCTCGATCGCAGAAGGGCGTCGGTTCACTGGGCAGACCGACCCGACGAAGTGCAAGTTCGGCGTGTGGTACGCGAACTTCGAATCGCCGAACCGACAGATTGCGGCCTTCATGGAGCGCTTCGACAAGCCCCACCGCCGAATCCACTCGATCGCGACCGCGACCTCGGAACTGGTCGCCTCCGGCCAGGTGGACGAGGCGCTGGAGATGATCACGAGCGTGAGGTCGTCCGATCTCAGCGCGCTGAACCAACTGTTCGAGCAGCTGAGGGACATGATCCAGAGCAGTCGACGCGAGGTGGCGGTCCTGTTGTCGGACGGCGGGCAGTCGTTCGCCGCGTCGGTCGACGAGGTCGTCGCCGTGGAGACGCTCGAACTCGTCCACGATGCACACGACGCGCTCGAATCCAAGGGGATGTCGGGCATGGCGAGAGGCATCGCGACACGCGCCGACGGCTCGCTCGTCCTGCTGCTCGAGATCGGCACCGTCGCCGCCGGCCTCAACGAAGTCGTCGAGGCCTGAGCGCGCCGCGGAGCGCTCAGCAGCTGCGGTATTTGTCGTGGAGGCCGATCCCGGCCTCGATCATCGGCACGATCTTCTCGAGCCGCGACTGCCGCGTGGCTTCGCGCTTGGCGGACGCGATGTGCTCGGCGTACTCACGCTGCTTGCCCTTGCTCAGCGATTCGAACGCCTTCCGCGTGCGCGCGCGTCGTCCGAGCGCCGCCTCCAGCTCTGGTGGCACGACGATCGGCTGGTTGCGATCCGGCTTGATCGATCGACCGGCGCGCTGGTTCTCGATGGCCTCCTTCACGTAGGCCTTCACGCGCGCGATCTTGATCTCGCGCTCCCCGGCGAATCGCCACTGGCGCAGCGCCTTCGTCTTGCCCTCCTGCGCGTTGAGCAACACGCCGTCGGGATCGGTCAACAGCGCGCCCTGGTGGAACCAGAGTCCGACGTAGTCACGGAACGCGGCGATGCCGACGATGTTCTTGCCGTCCAATGTGTAGCAAGGCGCACCCCACTTGACCGTCTCGTCCAGTCCGGTCGAGGCGAGGACCTTGCGGAGCTTCAGGAGCTCCGCCCCCCACTGGGGATGGAGAGCGACGTATTCGTCCACGGATCGGGGCATGGCAACCACGATAGGAGCCATGCCCCTCGGCCCGCAACGGGCCGACGCGTCGCGCGAATCCTGATCGTGGTCGGGCGGGCTAGCCCGCCGACGAGGCCTGCGGCTTCTGGATCGACATCGCCTCCCGGGCCCAGCCGAGCGCCTCGATGAACGCTTCGCGCACGTCCGCCACGCTCACGAGCGCATCGCGCAGCATGTCGAGGTCCATGCGCTCGCAGGCGCGTGCGAGACGCAACGCTTCGCCCGCCGGCCCCTGCTCGTCGAGGATCGCGGCCCGGACGGTCTCCGACAGTGGCATCTGGTCGAGCAGCTCGGCCATCGGGCGATCCAGCAACGCATCGAGCACCGACAACAGACCGACCGAGAAGAACATCTGCTCGTCGGCGCCGACGCTCCGGCCGAGCGATTGACAGGTCCGCGCCCGCACCAGCCCCGTGACCGTGAGTTCGAGCGGCTTGTCGTCGACCGCGGCCATCATCAGGAGGGTGCAGAGCGAACGCACCCGGCCCAGACCCAGGAGGACGACGGCCTGGTGCACCGACTCGATCTCGCGCGGCAACGCGAACAGCGACGAGTTGACGCTGCGCAGCAGCCGGTAGCTCATCGAGACGTCCCGCACGATCGTGTCGACGACGCTCTCGATGTCGACGCTCGGGTCGTGGACCTTGCCGAGGAGCTCGAGCATGGCCAGCTTGTTCTGCGGAAGGGCGCGCTGCGCGACGACCTGCGGCTCGCAGAAGAAGAAGCCCTGGAACAGCTCGACACCCAAACGGCGATAGAACTCGAAGTCCGCGTGCGTCTCGACCTTCTCGGCCAGGAACCGAAGGCCGGGCCGAGCCAGCAGTCGGATGTGACGCACGGTCTCCATCCGCCCGAGGTCGACGACGTCGAGCTTGATCAAGTCGGCGATCTCGACGAGTGGATCCCACGCTTCCGAGTAGCGGAAGTCGTCGAGCGCGATCGTGTAGCCGGCCTGCTTGGCCGCACGCACGGCCGCGACGAACTCTGCGTCGGGCTCGATGTCCTCGAGGACCTCGAGGACGACGCGCTCCTTCGGCAGCGACTCGTACAGACCCTGGACGAAGAACTCGCGCGTCAAGTTGATGAACGCCTGGTGAGGACCGACCAACCGATCGAGACCGAC
>JAGQQZ010000560.1 GCA_020425915.1 Planctomycetota bacterium
CGAGCCAAGCACACCGAACCCCAAACAGCGATCACACGTCTCAGTCCGCCGCGTCGATCGTCGCCGCCAGTTCGTCGAGCGCGACTTCCTGCTGCGAGCCGGCGTCGAGATCCTTCAGCATCGCCGTGCCGTTCTCGACCTCGTTCTCGCCGAGGATCACCGCGTAGCGGATCCCGGCCTTGGTCGCGTACTTGAACTGCTTGGCGAGCTTCTGCCCCTCGGTGTGCAGCTCGGTGTTGATGCCCGCGGCCCGCAACATGGACGCGCAACGGCGTCCGTGCTCGGCGAGCGAGGCGTCCATCTCGGTGACGAGGACTCGGGTCGAGCCGTGCGCGTTCTCGTCGAGCACGCCGAGTGCAGAGAGTTGGTCGAACAGCCGCGTCAGTCCGATCGAGATGCCGACGCCCGGCAGCTTCGACTTGGTGTAGAAGCTCGCGAGGTCCTCGTAGCGGCCGCCCGAGCACACGCTGCCGACCTCGGGGTGGTCGTCGAGCAACGTCTCGTAGACGGTGCCGGTGTAGTAGTCGAGGCCACGCGCGATCGCGAGGTTGGCGCAGAAGCGCTCGGGGTCGACGCCGAGGTCGTCGAGTGCGCCGAGCACGGCGTCGAGCTCGTCGAGACCCTCGCGAAAGGTCGGATCCTCGACGTCGAGCTCGCGGAGTTTCTCGGTGGTGGCGGCGCGGTCGCCGCGCAGCGCGATCGTGTCCATCAACACGGCGAGCGCGGCGTCGTCGAGTCCGAAGTCGCCGGTGCGCAGCGTCTCCTCGACGCGGCCACGGCCGCGCTTGTCGAGCTTGTCGACCTCACGCAGGATCGCGGCGCGCTGCTCCTCGGAATCGATCCCGTGCGCCGCGAGCAGGCCGCGGAGGATCTTGCGGTTGCTGACGTGGATCGTGAACGAGCCGATCCCGAGCGCCGTGAACACGTGTGCGATCACCGCCGGGATCTCCGCGTCGGCGGTCAGACCGAGCGAGTCCTTGCCGACCACGTCGATGTCGCACTGGTAGAACTCGCGGAAGCGTCCGCGCTGCGCGGACTCGCCGCGGTAGACGCGCTGGATCTGATAGCGGCGGAACGGGAACGCGAGCTCGTGCTCGTGTTGCGCGACGTAGCGTGCGAGCGGGACGGTCAGGTCGAAGCGCAAGGCGAGCTTCGGGTCCTGGCCCTGCGCGAGTGAGCCTGTGGACTGCACGAAGTAGACCTGCTTCTCGGTGTCGCCGCCCGACTTGGTCAGCAGCACGTCGCGCATCTCGATCGCGGGGGTCTCGATCTGCTGGAACCCGAAGCGTTCGAAGCCCTGGCGGATCGTGTCGAGGAATCGTTGGTGCACGACCTGCTGCCGCGGCAGCAACTCCATCGTGCCCGGCATCGTGCGCGGCTTGATGATGCTCATGCGTCTGCGTAGCGGGCGCGGATGCGTGGGACGAGGTACTCGGAGAACGCGGTTTCGAGGTCGTGTCGCGGTGCGTAGCCCCAGTCGCGGCGCGCCGCCGAGTCGTCGACGTCCTCGGGCCAGGAGTCGACGATCGCCTGGCGCTGCTTGTCGGGTTCGAACGTGATCTCGGCGCCCGGGAACGCCTCCGTGACGATCTCGGCGAACTCGCCGGCCGACGGGTTGAACGCGCCGAGGTTGTAGACGTGGCGGGTCAGCTTGGACTCGTCGGCGTGCGCGAGCGCGATCAACGCGTCGATCGCGTCCGGCATGGTCATGAACGGGATCCGGGTGTCCGGGCGGACGAAGCACGCGTACGGCTCGCCCTGCGCCGCGGCGTGGATCATCTCCGGGCCGAAGTCGCTGGTTCCGCCCGACGGCACCGTGTCCGCACTGATCAGTCCGGGGTAGCGGACGCAGCGGAAGTCGAGGATGTCGTCGATCCGGTCCTGCGCGAGCTGGCGGTAGTGGCGGGCGTAGTAGCGACCGAGGTGCTCGCAGTAGAGCTTGTTGCACCCGTACATCGTCGTCGGCTGCAGGTACTCGTCCTCGGTCACGCGACCCGCACGCCGCTTGGTCTCCAGGTCCGGCATCCCGTAGGCCGCGATCGAGCTCGGCAGCACGAACCGCACGCGGTTTCCGTGCGATCGGCTCTGCTCGGCCGCGAGCTGCAGCAGGCTCAAGGTCCCGCCGACGTTGACGTCGTGTGCGGTCTCGGGCGTGAACTCGGCGCGCGTCGACAGCAGCGCGGCCAGGTGGAAGATCTCGGTGATCTCGAAGGTCGCGAGCAGTCGGCCGGTCAGCGCGTGGTCGCAGATGTCGCCGACGAACGTCTCCATGCACAGATCGCGGATCCCGCGGTCGAGCTTGCGGATGTCGAGCGCGACGATGTCCTCACGGCCGCGTTCGCGCAGCGCGCGGATCAGGCCGTGACCGACCTCGCCGCCGGCTCCCGTGATCAGCACGGCGGAGTTGCGGCGGCCGCCGATGGGCGTGGGCTTCTGCGTCAAGCTGGTGTCCTCGTCGTGACTGGGGGAGGCGGATCGTAACGTTCAGCGACCGAACAAATCGAGCGCGGCGCTGCCGAGCGCCACGATGCCGGCGCGCAGCGAATCGTCGGGATCGGGGTAGTAGCCGGCGGAGTGCAAACCGGGCGGCGCCGTGCCTTCCGCGGCGTAGCGCGCGAGTCGCTCGGGTGACGTCGTGCCGAGTCGCAACATGCAGATCGGGACGCCGTGGCGACCGTACTGGGCGAAGTCCTCACCGACCATCGCCTGGGGGACCTCGACGACGCGGGCGGGGTCGAAGGTCGCGCGCAGGGTCCGAACCACTCGCTCGGTCAACTCCGCGTCGTTGGCGAGAGCCGGCGTGCCTTCGGAGAACGACACGAGCGGCTCGCGCGCACCGGCAGCGCTCGCGATCGCGTTGGCCTTGCGACGGATCGCGTCGTGGATCTTCTGGCGCGTCGCGTCGGTCAAGGTCCGGACCGTGAGCTGCAGGTCACAGCGGTCGCTGATGATGTTGTGCTTCGTGCCGCCGTGGATCGCGCCCACGGTGACGACGGCAGGCTCGATCGGGTCGATCTCGCGCGAGACGATCGTCTGCAGCTCGAGCACCAGCTGCGACGCCTGCACGATCGGATCGATGCCGAGGTGTGGCGCGGCGCCGTGCGAACCGCGTCCGAACACCGTGATGTCGACGCTGTCGACGTTGGCCATCATCGGGCCGCTGCGATACCCGACGGTTCCGGTCGGCAGGTCGGGCGAGACGTGCAGGGCGAGTGCGAAGTCCGGGAGCGGGAAGCGCTCGAACAGCCCGTCCTCGAGCATCGCGCGAGCCCCGGCTCCGCGTTCCTCGGCCGGCTGCCCGATCGCGAGCAGCGTGCCGCGCCATTCGTCGCGATGCTGCGCGAGGTAGTCGATCGTGCCGACCAGCACCGTCATGTGCATGTCGTGGCCGCACGCGTGCATGACGCCTTCGACGCGGCCGTCCGCGAACACGCGGCGGAGCTTCGAGGCGTACGGCAGGCTCGTCCGTTCGCCGACCGGCAGCGCGTCCATGTCGGCGCGGAGCATGACGGTCGGACCGTCGCCGTTCTCGAGCAGCCCGACGACGCCGAGACCGCCGACGTTGCGAACCACGGTCAGGCCGGCCGCCTCGAACCGGGCCGCCATCCGCTTCGCCGTCTCGACCTCGCGGAACGTCAGCTCGGGGTTCTGGTGCAGCTCGCGGTAGAGTTCGAGCAATCCGGGTCGGGCCGCTTCGAGCCAGCCGTCGATCGCGGGCTGCGCGAGCGCGGGCGAGGTCAGGACGGTCAGCGCCACGAGCCGGAGCGTGAGCCTTCGCATGTCAGTGGCCGAGGTTGCGGAGCGGCTGGTCGAACCAGGTGAACTGGAACGACGATTGGTCGTGGATCCGCAGGTAGCGCTCGTTGAGGACGAACACGCACACGCGCACACCCTTGAACAGGTCCGGGTGTTGCGTGCCGACGAACGGGATCATTCGCGGTGCGCCGCCCGAGAGATAGGCGTGCTTCGCGATGACGCCGGTCTCCTTCGCGAGGTGCGCGGCGACGTTGGCGTCGGCGACGCCGTATCGGGTGGGGACGTCCGCCATGCTGTCGCCGATCACGAGCAACGGACCGTCACGCCGCGGCGGCGGCAGCTCGGTTCCCTCCGCGGTCGTGACGACCGTCGCCTGGTACAGCGCTTCGCGGTGCGAGCGTTCCGGGAACTTGTCGAACTGCGGTGGGATGCGGAACTTCACCGTCTCGACGCTGGACTCCTCGAAGTCCCGCTCGAGCTCGTAGCGCCACAATCGCGCGGCGACGAGGTGCGCGACGGTCTGGATCGCACCGTCGGCGGGGTGGCCGTCCATGCCGTCGTAGTAGACGTGGGGGAACTCGTCGAGGGCTTCGATCAGCGCCGCGCGTGCGTCGATGACCTCGAGCCCCGCTTCGAGCAGGCGCGCGTAGAGTTGCTCGCGTTCGGCGTCGAGGATCCCGTCGGGAGGTCCTGGCTCACCCCAGAACTTGGCGGCGTTGATGTGCTCCTTGA
>JAGQQZ010000561.1 GCA_020425915.1 Planctomycetota bacterium
AAGGCGCCCAGCCATCGAAAACCAGCATCGAAAAAATTGACGCGACCGACCCTCTCATGGAAGGGCGCCTCCTGTCGTTGCGAGCCCGAGTGAGGCCGCCACCGGAGCCGAGCACACCTCGGCGCCACCCACCGCGCGGCCGACCCGCTCCTACTTCGCCGTCCGGACCAACTCTTCGAAGATCGCGAGCGAGTCCCGCTCGGTGTTCGCGACGCGACCGTCGGCCCGCAGAACCTGACGGATCGCATCGAGGAACTGCTGCCGGTGCTCGAGCGGGATCCGCGTCGGGTCGACGTCGTCGATCGGCGGCGGCGATTCGAGCCAACCGCGGATCTTGATCCGGTCGGTGTCGTCGAACTCCGGTCCGTTCGCCATCTCCTCGATGAGCTTGCGCTCCTCGTCGGCGATCGTCAGATCGGTCCAGGCGAACGAACAGACGAACTCCATGAGCTGGAGGCGCTGGGCGTGGTCGAGTTCTTTCATGGGTTCGGGGCGTCGCCGGCATCGCCGAGGCGCGAGGCCACGTTCGTAGCTTCCTGGATCGCACGTGCAAGCGTCGAGCGGATCTTGCCGTCCTCCATCGTCAAGAGTCCGGCGATCGTGCAGCCGGCCGGCGTCGTGACCTGGTCCTTGAGCGCCGCCGGGTGGTCATCGGTCTCGAGCACGAGCCGGGCCGCACCCTGCATCGTCTGCGCCGCCAGTTCGACGGCCGCGTCGCGCGGCAGCCCCATCATCACGCCACCGTCGGCGAGCGCCTCGAGCACGACGAACGCGAACGCGGGACCACTGCCTGACAGGCCGGTGACCGCGTCCATGTGCTTCTCCTCGAGCACGATGCAGCGGCCCGACGCGGCGAAGATCGCGCGCGCCGCCTCGAGCTGTTGTTCGGTCACCCCCTGCCCCGGCGAGAGAACGGTCATGCCCTCCCGGATCAGGCACGGCGTGTTCGGCATCGCGCGGATCACCGCACTCGACGGCATCCAGGCCTCGTACTGCCGCAACCGAACACCGGCGCACGTTGCGATGACGAGCTTGTCGGCGAGCGCACCGGCGAGGGTCGGAAGCAGCTCCCGGGCGCGCTGCGGCTTGACCGAGACGACGACGATGTCGGCGGCCTCGACTGCCGCGACGTTGTCGGTCGTGGCACGCACGCCGTGGGTCTCGGCGAGCTCGGCGGCGTGCTCCCGCCGCCGGGTCGTGACCGTGATGTTCGACGGCTCGGTCGTCTGCGAGGCGAGCATGCCGCCGAGGACGGCTTCGCCGAGCGTGCCACAGCCGATGATCGCGATGCGCATGAGGTCCGAGGATAGCCCTCGGGTGAGGAATCCAGAAACACTCTCGTGTGCGCAGGGTGCGATGGCTGCTCGGTCGCTCGCGATGTCTCGCGGAGCGACGACGGCAGGCGTTGAGCGATCGATCGTGCTCGGCTCACGAGCGCTCGGGTTCCGAAGCGGTCGGAGGCGCCAACCTCCGCGGCCCCGTCGCCCTCGAGCCGACCGGAGGGAGCCACGCGTCAGCCCGCGAACACCCCGATCTTCACCGGCGCCCCGCCGACCTGACCTTCCGCCTCGCGGCGCGCGCCCGCCACGCTGCCGAACTTCAGCTCGTCGGCCAACGTCTGTTCCTTGACGTAGTCGGCATGCGTCTCGATCGCGGTTCGCACGTCGTCGCCCGCGTCGACCGCAACGCGAATCCGATCGGCAACGTGCAAACCGGCGTCCTTGCGAGCCTGCTGCACGAGGCGCACGAGGTCGCGGGCCCGGCCCTCGGCCTCGAGTTCCGGCGTCACGTCGACGTCGAGCACCGCGACACCGTCGTTGGACGGAAGCGCTGCGCTGGCGACGCCTTCCTTGGGGACGAGGCGCAACACGAACTCGCCTTCCTCGAGTTTCACGCCGCCGACCGTCGCGGTGCCGTCGTCGTGGACGGTCCAGTCGCCCTTGCGGGAAGCTCCCATGACGGTCTTCATGTCGTCGCCCACGCGCGGACCGACGACGCGTGCGTTGACCTGGAGCTGGAACGAACCGTACTGCTCCATGTCGCTGGCGACCTCGACCCGCTTGACGTTGAGTTCGTCGCGGATCAGGTCGGCGTAGGCGGTCAACCGATCGGCTCCCTCACCCGCGACCGTCACCGAGGCGAGCGGCAGGCGGATTCGGAGCTTGTGGGCCTCGCGCAGCGCGAGTCCCGTCGAACAGACGTCGCGCACGCGGTCCATGTCGGCGACCAATTCCTCGTGCGTCGGCCAGTCCGACACGTCCGGCCAGTCGGCGAGGTGCACGCTCCGCTCACCGGTCAGGCCGCGGTAGATCTCCTCGGTCATCAGCGGGAGCAACGGCGCCGCGGTCTTGCACAGCGTCACGAGCACGGTGTAGAGCGTGTCGTAGGCGTCGCGCTTGTCCTGGTCGTGGCCGCTCCGCCAGAACCGGTTCCGACTGCGACGGATGTACCAGTTGTTCATCGCGTCGAGGAACGACGACACGCACTGGCAGGCGCCCATGATGTCGTAGTCCTCCATCGACGCCGTCACGCCCTCGACCAGCTGGCGCGTCTTGCCGATCAGGTCGCGATCGAGCAACTGCGCCGAATCGGTGCGGAGCGTCGCCTCGATCCCGTCGGTGTTCGCGTACAGCGTGAAGAAGTAGTAGGCGTTCCAGACCGGGTTGATGACGAGCCGGACGACCTCGGCGATCGACTTGCCGTCCTTGTCGATCTGCAGATCGCCGCCGCGCAGGATCGGCGAGCTCATCAGGAACCAGCGCAGCGCGTCCGCACCGATCGTGTCGTTGACCTCGACCGGATCCGGGTAGTTGCGCAGCCGCTTGCTGAGCTTGTGGCCTTCGCTGTCCAGCACGACGCCGTGGCAGATGCAGTTGCGGAACGGCGGCCGGTCGAACAGCGCCGTCGACAGCACCATCAGCGTGTAGAACCAGCCCCGCGTCTGCGCGACGTACTCGACGATGAAGTCGGCCGGGAAGTGGTTCTCGAACCACTCCTTGTTCTCGAACGGGTAGTGCACCTGCGCGAACGGCATCGACCCTGACTCGAACCAGCAGTCCAGCACCTCGGGTACGCGCCGCATCATCGACTTGCCGGTCGGGTCGTCCGGGTTCGGGCGCACGAGCGAGTCGATGAACGGTCGGTGCAGGTCCTTCACCTCGACGCCGAAGTCGCGCTGCAGCTCTTCGATGCTGCCGTAGACGTCGGTCCGCGGATGATTCGGATCGTCGCTCCGCCAGACCGGGATCGGCGCGCCCCAGAACCGGTTGCGGCTGATCGACCAGTCACGCGCGTTCTCGAGCCACTTGCCGAACTGACCGTCGCGGATTCGCTCGGGGATCCAGTGGATCTGCTGGTTGTGCGCGAGCATCCGATCCTTGAAGTCGGTGACGCGGACGTACCACGAGTTGAGCGCGCGGTAGATCAGCGGCGCATCGGTTCGCCAACAGTGCGGGTAGTTGTGGTCGTAGGTCGCGCGCTTGAACAGCTTCCCTTCCGACTTGAGTCGGTCGATGATCGGCTTGTTGGCGTCGAACACGTTCACACCGACGTAGTCGGTGATCTCCGGCGTGTAGCGTCCGGTATCGTCGACCGGCACCACGAGCTCGATCCCGTTCGCCTCGCACACGCGTTGGTCGTCCTCGCCGAAGCCCGGCGCGAGGTGCACGACACCGGTGCCGTCCTCGGTCGACACGAAGTCGCCTTCGAGGATCCGGAACGCGTTCGCGTGGCCGGCGAAGTACGGGAACAACGGCTCGTACCGTCGACCGACGAGGTCGCGACCGGCCATCGTCGCCACGACCTCGTGACCGTCGAATTCCTTCTGGTACCGCGCGATCGCCGCGGTCGCGCACAACCAGTGGTCGTCGCCGAGCTTGACGATCGAGTACTCGATGTCCGCGCCGACCGCGAGTGCCAGGTTCGACGGCAGCGTCCATGGCGTCGTCGTCCACGCGAGCACCCGCAACGGCGCGGGTTCGCCGTCCTGCGGCTCGAGCGTAAATCCCACGGTAATCGCAGGGTCCTGACGCGGCCGATACGAGTTGTCCATCCGCGTCTCGAAGTTCGAGAGCGGAGTCTCGGCCGCCCACGAGTAGGGCATCACCTTGAAGCCCTCGTAGACGAGTCCCTTGTCCCAGAGCTGCTTGAACGCCCACATGACGCTCTCCATGTAGGAGAGGTCCATCGTCTTGTAGTCGTGGTCGAAGTCGACCCAGCGCGCCTGACGCGTCACGTACTCGCGCCACTCCGACGTGTAGCGCATGACCGACTCGCGACAGCGATCGTTGAACTTGTCGATGCCGTAGTCGGTGATCGCCTTGCGACCCGAGATCCCGAGCTGCTTCTCGGCCTCCATCTCGGCCGGCAGGCCGTGACAGTCCCAACCGAACCGGCGCTCGACCCGACGCCCGAGCATCGTCTGGAAGCGCGGCACGACATCCTTGACGAAGCCGGTCAACAGGTGGCCGTAGTGCGGCAGACCGTTGGCGAACGGCGGGCCGTCGTAGAACACGAACTCGTTCGCGCCGTGATCGCCGGCATCCCGCCGGGAGACGGACTCCGCGAAGATGCCCTCGTCGGCCCAGAACCGGAGGATCGCTCGCTCGATCGCCGGGTAGTCGGCCTGCGGATCGACGTCGGGGTACGGCTTCTTCACGGTCTCGCTCATGGAGACGGAAGTGTCACCGGATCCAGCGCGGATTGCCACGCACGCCTTCGAGCGAGCCCGATCCAGCGTTAACGCAACGAGGGTGGCTTGCGCCACCCTCGTGCGCGATGCTCCGGCGAACGCCGGAGCACCGAAGATCGTTGCGATCAGATGTCGCCGATCGTGTCCTCGAGGCGATCCTCGGAGAGGATCACGCCGAGGGCGTTCGCGCCGAAGTCGATCGCCGCGAGCTGCAGGTGGAACGTCACGCCCGGGAAGAACCCGAAGCCGATGCCGAACTCACCTTCGCCCGGAGCCGTCGGAGTGACCGGCAGCGTGACGATGACCGGGCTGACACCGAGGTAGCAGC
>JAGQQZ010000562.1 GCA_020425915.1 Planctomycetota bacterium
AAACGCACATCGCCGGGTGGTCGAGCGTGCCAGGACCGACGATCCCGGAGCTTCCGGCGACGACGTAGACCGCGCCTTCGGCGGGTGCGATTCCCAACGTCGCCTTCGCGTATTCGCCGTCGACCGCCGGATCGCCGTCGCCAGAATCGAGCACGTGCTCCGGAGCGAGCGTCGACGAGGTCTTGTAGTGACCGTTGAGCAGGTACGACCGCTCGTAGCTGTGGCTGTGACCGCAGAGCACCAGGTCGACGCCGGCCTCCTCGAGGATCGGCAACGCCTCGCCGCGCATGTCCCACGAGCGCCCACCGCTGTCGAACGGGTTGTCGGTGTCGTGCGAGCCCTTCGAGTACGGCGGGTGGTGCCAGAACGCGATGACCCAGTTCGCCAGGGTGTTCTGCAGGTCCTGCCGCAGCCAGGTGAACATGGCGCCGGTCGCGGAGCGATCGGTGTCCTGCGAGTCGAGGCACACGAAGTGGATGTCGCCGTGATCGAACGAGTAGTAGGCCTCCGTGCCGCTCGCCAGTCCGCCCGACTCGCCGGCCATCGGCAGCGTGAAGATGTCGTAGTAGGCCCCCGTCATCGAGTCGGAATCCGCGGTGTACGCATCGTGGTTGCCGATCGTCGGCCACACGCACGTGTTGCGGAGCAGTTCCGAGTACATGTCGAACACCGCGACCTGGTACTCGAGGTCGAAGCCGGAGAAGTAGGCGTTGTCGCCCAGCATCAGCCACACGTCGGTGTGCGCGCCGGCCGCGTAGCCTAGGTAGGCGTCACGCACGGCGCCCGCGTCGAGGTTCGCAGTACCGCTGTCCCCGATCGCCCAGATCCGCGTCGGCACACTCGACCCGATCGTCGGGTGCGTCCGGAAGCTGTGGTCGGCCGTGTCCCCGGCCAGCATCCCGCCGACCGAACCGACGGCGTAGTAGTAGTCGGTGGCCGCGGCGAGCCCCGAGACGAGGACCTCGTGGTCCGAACGCAGCGCCGGGTCGGTCGCCGCGACCACGAGCGATCCGGGCGCGGGGCCGATCCACACCGAGCTGTCGGTCGCGCCGCTCGTGCGCCAGCGGATCACCGCGGAGTCGGGTGAGACGCGCTGCAGGTAGGGTCCGCGAGTCAGCGTCACGATCTCGTCGTTGACGAGGAACTCGCCGTCGAACCGGAGGTCGGCGCTCGACGGACTGGACTGGTGAACCTCGACCGCGAGGACGTTGTCGCCGTCGACGAGCAGCGAGTGATCGAGGATCAGGTCGTGCGGAACACCCTCGTAGAGACCGTCGACGTCGAGCGGAGCGAGCGTCGTCGCGTCACTCGATCCGGGCATGTTCGTGCGACCGACCTCGACTCCGTTCAGGTAGACGACGGCACCGTCGTCGCGAACCAACCGAAATCGAGCGCCGGTCAGGGCAGCCGCGCCGGTGACCGAGAACACGTGGCGGAAGTAGTAGGTGATGTACCGGGCTGCGGGGTTCGGACCGAACGAGATCGCGGTCGCCTCGTTGTCGCCGTAGCCGAGCGGCGCGGCACCGGTCGACCAAGGCACGGTCGGCGCGAACGACACGTCGCGCCACGCCGTGCCGGGATCGCTCCCGTCGTCGAGATACTCCCATGTCGATCCGTACGGGACCAGGTTCGTGAACGTCGGCAACGGCGCCGTCACCGCCCTCGCGGCGCCGAGGTCCCGGCGCGGCAGGGGTACGAGTTCGATCGAGCCCGAATCAGCGAGTGGTCCGGCCGCGACGATCGCTCGTCGCAGCTCGCGCGTCGCGCGGCTGTCGCGGTGCCGAGGCGGCAAGGCATCGATCTCGGAAACGGCCGCGCGCCGCGTCGCGGCAGCCTCGAGCGGGCGCTCGAGATGCTCCAACACCTCGGCTCGGCGAGCGAGCCACGACGCGCGTCTCGTGAGCCGTCGGATCACGGAGTCGATCCGCGTCAGCGCTTCCGCGTGTCGACCGCGCGCGATCTCGAGCTCGACGGCGCGATCGACGAGCGTCACGATCGGTCCGAGTTCGAGCATGCCGGCGTCGATCCCGTCGACCGCGCGATCGACGCCACCGTTCGAGAGCTGCCGTTGCACGGCCGCTCTCGCGAGATAGTGACTCGGCGTCCGGCGCGACATCGCGGCCATCGCCCGCGACATCTCGAACTCCGCGCGCTCGAACTCGCCGATCGCCGCACACGCGGTGCCGGCGAGCCAGATCGCACGCGCACCGAGCGCCTCGCATTCCAGGCAACGGTCGAAACTCGTGAGCG
>JAGQQZ010000563.1 GCA_020425915.1 Planctomycetota bacterium
CACCGCAGACGCTCACGTCGATTCTCGAGGCGATCACCGCGGAGGAAGAGGTGGAGTCATGACGGAAGTGTTCCAAGCGAAGGGTCTGGTCAAGCGGTTCCGCCGCACCCACGCGCTCGACGGGTTCGACCTGCGACTCGAGCCGGGTCAGGTCACCGTGCTGCTCGGTGCCAACGGTGCGGGGAAGAGCACGCTGCTGCGCCTCGCGCTCGGCGTGCTGAGGCCGAACGCCGGCGAACTCACCGTGCTGGGCATGGATCCGCTGCGGAAGCCGGACGCGATTCGCGAGCGCACCGGCTACGTCCCCGACACACCGGACGCCCCACCGTGGATGACGATCGGCGAGTTGTGCCGCTTCTCGCGTGCGCACTACCCGAGCTGGAACGAAGAACTCGTCGACTCGCTGATCGAGTCGCTCGACGTGCCGCGCACGACCAGGCTCGGCCAGATGTCGAGAGGCCAGGGCATGAAGGCGATGCTGGTCCTCGCGCTCGCGCACGAGCCCGAACTCCTCCTGCTCGACGAGCCGTTCGGCGGCCTCGACCCGCTGGTGCGCGAGGACGTGCTTCGCGCCGTCATCGATTCGGTGCGCACCGGTGAGCGGACGATCCTGTGCGCCACGCACGAACTCGACGTCGCCGCGCGGATCGCCGACCGCGTCGCCATCATCGCGGACGGTCGCGTCCGCAAGCACGGCACGGTCGAGGGGGTGCTCGGTTCGGACGAGGTCGCCGAAGTGCCGCGGGCCCTGCACGATGCGCTCGCGCAGGCGGTGGCCGGCGAAGAGGTGGGGTCGTGCTGATCGCGCACTTGTGGAAGGAGTGGCGCGAGCAGCGACTCGTCATTGGAGTGCTCGCCGCCTCGATGCTCCTCCTCGCGGTGGCGTACGGCGCCTTGGCGCCGCGCAAGTACGTGCCGGGTGACGTGACGGTGTGGTTTGCGATCCTTGGACTGGGCGCGGGCTACTTCGTACTCGTCACCGAACTCGTCCCAGGAGAGTTCCGGCGGCGACAGATCACGTTTCTTGTTCGTACGCCGAAGGCGCTTCGCCATGCGTGGATGGCCAAGCTGCTGACGATGTTCGGCGGTCTCGCGAGTCTCGCGGGTCTCGCGTTCGTGTGCGGTAGCGTGTGTCTCGGCGTCGCAGGCGTCGACGCGGTGCAGGGTGTTCGCACACTCGGGACCGTCACCGATCGCGTGGCCGTGTCGTGGATCGTCGCGGCGCTCGCGATCGTTGCCTGTTGGTCGTTCACGGTCTCTTGCTGGTGTGGGAACGGGATTGCGTCGATCGGCTTGACGATCTTGCTCGGAGGCGGAGTCGTCGCGCCCGTGATCCTCGTGCTGGCTAGCTACCATCCGCCGACTTCGCCGGGAATGCTCACGAACGCGTTGTGGTGTTGCTTCGTCGGAGGAGTCGTCGCATCGGGCCTTTCGCTCGTTCGCGGCCTCAAGCACGGCGGTCGCCGCCGCGCATTCGCGGTTGGATCGCCAGTGCTCTTCGCGTTCCTGCTTCCCGCCGCGTCTTGGTGCGTGGATCGGAGCATGGCGTTCCACGATGCCAAGTGGACCGACGAATCGCTCCGTGTAAGGGGCGGCTACCTGAGCGACGACGGGCGCCGCGCGTTCCTGACGTTCACGCGTTGGGGCATGCCGCTTCCGTCCTACAGCGTGGTCCTGGATCTGGAGACCGGTGACTGGCAGCAGGTCGGTGGAGCCCGCTCGATGTGGGCTTCGGTCGGATTGCTGAAGGGGCAGCCATGGCTCTCGACGGGATCGACGGCTCGGTACGTGGTGCGCGTCGCGGACCTGTACTCGTCGACGGGCGAGGCGTGGGAACTTCACGACACGCTCGACGGTGCCGTCGAGTCCGTCCACGAGCGGACGATTCCCGCCGGCATGGACGCCACGTTCCTCCGCTTCGCGTGGGAGAAGGCGTCGATCACACTCCCGAACGGCACGAGGGTATGTGTCGTGGGCGATCGCGCCTGGTTCGTCCCCACCGACGGCGCGCCGGAGTCGATCGCGCTCGGACTCGGCGGCGATACCACGCGGGTCGGGTGGCCGAGCGGATACGGTTTTCGGGTGAGGTCCACCGACGAGCGCAACCTGTTCTTCGATGCGACTCGACGGAAGGTGCTCGCGGCACCGCGCGAGCACGTCGAGGTGTACGTCCGGGCTGGCGAATGGGTGATCTCGCGCCGACATGGTGCTGTCAGTCTGTTCGATCCCGATTCCGGAACGATCCGCGAGTGGAATGGTCTCCCGAATGATGCGAGGCGACTCGGGATCATGCGCGATGGGCGACTGGTGTTCGAACTCGATGGCCGTCTCGAGTTCGTCGACCCCGGCGGTGACGAGCGAGCTGCAATCGAGGTCGACGGTGTCGACATCGCGGAGATCCGCGGCATTCACCACTACCTCGGCGGTCCGGACTACGGCGTGGGCGACGACCAAGTGCTTTGTGTCACCCTCCAGCGGGCAACGCGAATCTCCCGAGCCTTCGCGCGGCTACACGGTTCGAAGCTCGAGGTCGGCGCACGCTTCGCATGGAGTGCGTCACTCGTCGGAGTTCTGGACAACGGCGAATACGTCATCATCCACAACGACCGCACCGTCGAACGATGTCGTTTCGGCAGTCCGGACAGCGAAGTGATCCTGCGTTTCGGGCCGCCGATGGCGAACGAACGGGAGCGAGAGCGATGAGAGGGTCCCCGTGTTCGCATCGAATTGCGCGTCGTTGGGCTACCCACGTTTGGAAGGAGTGGCGCGAACAACGTCTTCTCCTCAATGTCGTGGCCGCCGCGCTCCTCGTACTCGCGATCGGCTACGGCCTGTTCGCTCCCGCTCGATTCGTCCCGAGCGACATCGCGATGTGGTTCGTGTTGGTCGCGGTCACGCTGGGCGTCGTCGGGCTCGCCGGGGACCTCGTTCCGGGGGAGTTCCGGCGCGGCCAGTTCCGCTTCCTGCAACGGAGTCCGACGGCGATGCGGGATGCATGGTTCGCCAAGATCCTCGTGCTGTACGGCGGCCTCGCTGCCCTCGCGTGTGCGGGCTATCTGTGCGGGATGCTCTGCCACGAACTTGCCGGCGGCGATACTTGGAACCGGACGCCGAGCTTCGACGACCTTCGCTCGGTGACGCTGCTCGGCCGCTTCGCGGTTGCGACGTGCGTCGCGGCACCGTGGATGCTCGCCGTGTCGTGTTGGTCGCACCGGCCGACGACGGTTGTTCCGCTCGGTCTGCTCGTCGTCGGGCTGGCGAGTGTTCCCGGACTGCTCGTCGTCGCGTGGTATCGGGCGCCGGTCTCCGAGGGGCTCGTCTGGTCGGCGCTCTCACTCGCGTTCGCGTTCGGGTTGCTCGCGAGTCGAGCGGCGTTCGTCGGCGGCCTGCGCTTCGGCAGCCGTTGGTCCTCGATCCTGCGCACGCTGCCGGGAGTGTTCGCGTTCACGATCCCGGTCGTCGTCTGGTCGGTCGATCGTCGGATGACGTTCTACGATGCGTCGCGATCGCTCGAAGGCGTGCAGATTCAGGGAGTGCTCGTCGCCGAGGGCGGCCGCCAGGCGCTCGTCACGTTGAATCGGTGGGGAGGCCAGCAGTTTCCGCAGGTCGACGACGGGGCTTGGTATTCGGTCGTCCTCGATCTGGAGACCACCGGCTTCACGCAGATCGGTGAGGCGAACTGCTACTGGGGGGAGACCGCCGACGCGATGCAGGGTCAAGGTGTTCGGGGCCGGCCGCGGCGGTTCCGTTCCCACTACACGGTCGAGGACCTTGCGGCTCGGCGATTCGAGATCGACGTGTTCGACACGCGCACGATGCGATCTCTCGAGCGCGAGGGATTCCACGGGGACCGGGCGCCGCGTGCATTGCGGGACGCGATCGAAGAGGACGCGCGTTCGTCGTCCGGGCTCGTGCTTCCCGACGGCACCCGGACCTGGGTCGCACACGCGACCGTCCTGTTCGAGGACCCGACTGGTTCGCGCGACGCGATCGAATTCCCGGCTGGCGACTTCCTGTCGAGCAGCTTGTTCGGCTACGGCGCTGTGTGGCGGCACGGGTCGGAGGGCTTCGATCAGGAGCGACTGTTCGACTTCACGCGGCGCGAGACGATCGACCTGCCGGCCGGCGCATGCCGAAACCTGCACAGGACCTACGTGCGCGAGGGAGAGTGGATCCTCCCGCTCGAGGGGGATCCCGGTGAACGGCAGGTGCTGCTGTTCGACCCGGAGCGGGGATCGACTCGTACATGGAGTCTGCCGGACGACGCGCATGCGATCGGGCGTGACCACACCGGTTGCCTCTTCGCGACCGTGAACGGACGAATCTGGCTGTTCGATCCGAGCACCGACACTCGCCAGCATCTCATGGTCGACGGCGTTCGGGTCGAGGAGATCGAGTGGATCGACCAATGCGATCTATCGTACGCGGCGACGCCAGCCGGCGACGAGATCCTCCGGATCAGCCTCGGAACTCGGGACGATCGGACGGTCGCGCACGCGAAGCTCGCGGCCGGTCGGTTGATCGTCGGACCGCGCATTCGCGGGAACCGCGCCGTCTTCGAAGGTGTGCTGGACGACGACCGATTCCTGGTCCTCGTGGACCGGCGCGTGATCGAGTTGCACCGGTTCGGCGATGCGGCACGCACGGTCGTGTTCGGAGCACCGGTCGATTCGAACTAGAGCGCGGCTCGCCAACACTCGGATCCAAGGCAAGCAAGGGCTGCGCATCGCCGGCGGCGGGCGCTTTCCGAGATCAGGAATCCCGATGGACGAACTCCATGGATCGGGATCTCCAATGTTGGCGGG
>JAGQQZ010000564.1 GCA_020425915.1 Planctomycetota bacterium
TGCAGTCGCGGGTGGGGTCGAGCGGGATCCGATACAGCTCGGTTCCCGTCACCGTCTCCAGGCCGATCAGCGTGCCGCCGTCGCCAACGGTGATCAGCGACGAGAACACGACGGTCACACCGTCGAACACTCCGAGCAGATCGAACGACCGACGTGGCTCGGCATCCAGTGTCCAGCGCACGCGGCCCGACTCGAGCTCGACTCCGCGGAGTCGTCGATGTTCGCAGACCACGGCATGGGCACCGCAGAGCAGCACCGAGTCCAGCATCATGCTCTCGTACGGGATCCTGAGTTGGGGATCGCGCAGCGATGGTTGGTCGTCGTCGAGCTTGATACCGAACAACTCCCGGTCGTCTGCCGTGACGAACACGAGTCGCGACGTCGCTTCGCCGAAACCGCTGACGACCCTGGTCTTCGGGATCTCCAGCATCGTCGAAGTCTCGCGCAGGCGGGCGCGCACGAAGCTCGGCCGCTGGATCCGGCGGGTCGCGCTCGGTTCGGTGGCAGCTGGTTCCAGCTCGGCGTACGTGCGCCCGCGGTCCGCTGGGTAGTCGGACGGCTCGGTGCCGTGTTCGTTGCGGAGCTGCTCACCGATCGCGCGCGCGAGCGACGGATTGCCGCAGCGCTCCGCCGCGACCATCATGCGCCGCAACATGCCAGGTGTACGGTCCGACTTGGACGCGAACACCCGCACGGCCGTGGCGAGATCGCCACGTTCGACGGCGAGGTCGATCACCGAGATCGCCGCGCGCTTCGCCGCGTCGCTGTGTGGGAACCGCCGCACGACTTCCTGCAGTGCCTCGAGGTCGTCGTGTGCGGCGTCCAACGCCCGCTCGGCCAGCTGCTCGAGCGGTGCGTAGGCCGCGCGCCCGTTGACGGCGAGCGTCTGCTCGATGAAGTCGTGGGCGAAGTCCCTGGCGTCGATCCGGCCGAACTCGACCGCGGGAAACTCGTCGATCAGTTCCTGGCAACGCAGCAACGCGGCGGCGGTATCGAGTTCGGGGATGGACTGCCACAGGCAGTAGGCCGCGACGGGGATGCTCCCCACGCCCGGGAAGCGATACTCGGTTCGACCGAACTTGGTCCGCAGCTCGTCGAGTTCGGCGATTCGTTGCTCGCGGTCGAGTGCCGCCAGGAGTTCGAGCTGGACCCGGACCCACTGGTCGTCGAGTCGCGCCGCGTCACGGCAGGCGTACAATCGAGCGATCCCGGTGGCGCGATCCGTCCGCAGCGTCTGGCGCGCGCGCTGCAGGGACAGCGTGAAGTGCCCGTCCGCGAGTTCGCGGTAGACGGTCGACCCGCTGCCGAGCCCGGCGCGACGAGCCGCTTCCAGCCCGCGCTCGAACACTTCGATCGCGCGGCCGGTCGCCCGCGCCTCGTCGACGTCGGCGACGTTGGCGAGCATGATCGTGGCCAGGCGCAGGTGTGCGCGAGGATCGTCCGGTGTCTGACGAACCTGACGCTCGGCGTCCTGCACGAGACGGCTGCGGTCGGCGAGGAGCGAAACGTGCCCTGCCCGAGTGACCACGGCGACTCCGTCGACCAGCAGAAGGTTGCCGACGCTGTGCAGCGCCAGGTCGTCGCTGCGCGAGTCGCTGTTGCCGTCCCGATCCAGCACGTGCAGCGTGCCGGAACTCGCGAGCATCCAGACGCGGTCCCCGGTCACGCCGCCGCGGGGCAGGTCGCGCAAACGGAACGGGCTCTCCCCGAGGCGCTCGGCGGACGCGAGCACGCGATAGGTTGCGTCGAGGCGGTCCGTGCGTTCCGGGCGCGCCTTGACCGCGAGTACGCCGGTTCCACTGAGCACCACCTCGTCGCCCAGCGCGCCGAGCAGCCAGCGGGTGATGGTCGCGGGCTCACGCGTCTCGTAGGGCAAGCGCCATAGCGTGCGCCCGGTCTCGACGTCGATGCCAAGGACGAACGGCGAGTCGAGCGGCGTACAGGCGAGGACCCCGTCGACGATGATCGGCGCGTTGTTGGCGAAGAACACTTGCCGCTCCCGCTGGTTGCGCAGTCGGGTGCGCGGCAGCGGGATCGTCTCGTACCCCGTGACCCAGTGGATCGTACCGTCCTCGGTGCTGGCTGCGAAACACACGCCGAGGTTGGTGGAGCCGTACACCACACCGTCGCGGATCGCGAGGGGCGCTGCCGCGAACTCCTGCCGCGCGTTGCCGAACATGTTGACCTCTTGGCTGCTGCTGCAGATCAGCGAGCGCCAGAGCGGCTCGCCGGTCTCGAGGTCGTATGCGGACAGGTAGTAGGCGATCGCCCCGGACTGATCGTGGGTGGGCACGTACACCGTGTCGCCCGCGATCAATGGTGGTCCGCAGACGTCGTGTCCGTCGAACTGGGCGGTCTTGCGGCCGTTCGGCGTGTCCCAATGCGCCCAGACGATCTTGCCGGTGTGACGGTCGAACACGAACAGCCGTCGCGAGGAGATCTTGCGGATGATGTTGATCGAATTGCGGAAGCGCTCCGTCCGACTCGCGCCGACCGCCGACTTCGGCACCATCAGGGGCGCCACGACGTATCGGTCGTCGATCGCCGTGGACAACACCATGTCTGGATTGATCGCGTCGGCGGCCTCTTCGAACTCTGCGAGCGACGCATCGAACATCGGGCCGTCTGCCCGCCACACGAGCGGGGCCGAGCCCGACAGCGGGTCGAAGGCGTAGACCTGAGTGCCGTTGTTGAGGAAGACGCCGCCCAGATCCCCGGTCGCGTGCATCGGGAACACGGTCGGCCGGCGCGGGTGGTCGGAGAAGCCTGGCACCGGAACCTTGAAGTCGGCGACCGGGCGACACCGGCCGAGCGGTGTGGTCATCGCGCGCGTGCCGTCACCGCCACCGCCGTACGCGGTCCAGCGGTCGATCGGCGCGTTCGCGCGCACTGCCTCGATCTCCTCGGCCACTCGGTTTCGTCGGCCGCTGGCCGCACCGTCGGCGAGGAGCCGCGCCGCTTCGCGCCGTGGCGAGAGCGACGGGTAGCTCGGATCGACTTCGAACGCCGCGCGGTAGTGTTCCTGCGCCCGAAGCGCATCGCCGGCCGCGAGCGCGAGATCACCGAGTCGCACGCGGGCGCGCACGCCGTGTGGCGAAGCGGGGAACGCTTGCGCCAGATGCTCGAGTTCCTCGTGGCGGAGCTCCGTCAGCGGACGGGACAGCAGGTGCCGCGCCTCTCGTTCGACGAGCTGCTCGTAGGCGAGTCGGCCGTTCTCCGGCAGGTTGGCGAGCGTCTCGACGACACGGTGGCGGAGCCCGAAGAACCGGTCGATGCCCACGGGTGACGCGACGACGCCCGGTCGGGCTTCCTGCAGCAGTCGGTGCAGCCGCTCTACCGCGGGACCGAAGCGCCCTTCGTCGATGTCCTGCTCGGCGCGCTCGAGTTCCGCGAGGTCGTCCTGGGTGCGTGGCAGACTGTAGAGTCCACCGTCACCCTGGGCGCGCGTCGGGGAGACGAGCCCCAGCACGAGGCCGAGCGCGATGGCGCGCCGGACGATGCTGGCTGTCGGTCGGGGTGTCATCTCACGGTTGTTATCTTCGGCGATCCGGCGAGTATCAGATCAGTCGGGCTCGCTTTCGGAGCAGCCATTCGGCCCCGAGAACCACCAATAGGCCGAGGAGCGACCAGAACGAGTCCCAGATCGGGCGGAGGGAACGGTCGATCTCGTTCTCGAACGGACGGCGTTCGCCGAGCGCGTCGACGAGTTCCGACGCGTCCGCCAGGAATCGATACTCGCCGCCGGCGGTCGCGGCGGCGATCTGCTCGAGGGTCGCGACGTCTTGGCTCGAGTCGGCCTGCTCGCGGTCGGGAATCTGGACGAACACGTCCTCGCGGGCGAGCACCTCGTCCGAGGGGTTGTCGCCGGCGAACACGAGGAAGCTGTAGCTGCCGGGATCGTCGAGTGTGAAGCTGCCTCGGAACCGTCCGATCTCGCCCGGCTCGGCCTGGAGGACGCGCTTGATCGGCACGCCGTCGGCCTCGCGGAGGAACACGACCGCCTCGCCGTCAGAGGTCGGACGATAGTCCTCGTCGAGCATCTCGAGGGACACTCGGACCTGGCCGCCGGTGTCGAGTGTCGACTTGTTGACGCGCAGCGCGACCCGGTCGTCCCGACGCTGCAGGCGGCCCGAGGCGAGATGTCGGACGACGTTGCGCCAGAACCGATCCTGGTGCACCTCGCCGAACACGTGGCGCCAGCGCCAGCTCTCGTCGGTCGCGAGGAAGAACGTGTTGCCGCGCGGGTAGTGCGCGGTCGCCGCGAGCACGCGCGGTCCGAAACGGTTCGAGGCCGTCGGATGTTCCAGCAACGAGATGGCGCCCGGCTTGAGTTGCTTCACCGGGTAGTAGACGAACATCTCACCGAGCTGACTGCTCCAGAGACGACGGTTGGCGTCGTCGTCACGCAGTAGTCGCGTGATCTCGTGGGGGACGGCGGGGTTCGCGAGCCGCGCACGGAACGGGGTCGAGCGGTCACGCGTCTCGGCCGTCACGACGGCCGGGTCGTCGAGCACGACCGGCAACAGATCTTCGAGCGTCGTGCGGCGGTAGCGCTCGGGCATCGCGTGATCACCGAACACGAAGCCGACGCCGCCACCGAACTCGACGAACTCGACGAGCATTCCGAGCCAATCCTCGAGCTGCGCTTCGGTCGGTGCGATGTTCTCGGGCGCCACGTCGCCGAGCAGGATCACGTGGTACGAGAACAGCTCTTCACGAGTGCGCGGGATGTCGCGCAGGGCCGGGAGGTTCGGCGACGATTCCTGTCGGAACGTGCCACTTGCCGAGAACAGGAAGATCTGTGCTTCGATCGCCGAGTCGACACGCAACAGCGCGTTCTTCAGATAGCGATAGTCCCAGCGCGGTGGGCCTTCGAGGTAGAGGACGCGGATCTTCTCGTCGTCGACGCGGAGGAATCTCGTCGCGGTGTTGTCCTCGTGGCTCGTCTCCTCGGGCAACTCCGAGACCGCGAACTTCAGCACCCAGTCCCCGGCCTCCTCGAACGCATGGTAGAGCCGCACCTTGACCGGTGCGTGGTCCGGGCCGAGGACGGCGGCCTGGCTGGCGAGAGGCCGTGAGGGAACGCCGTCGCGTGCGCCGTGGAGGGTCACCGTGACCTCGCGGTCCTCGAGGCCTTCCGGGTCGAGCGTGACCTCGAATACGACTTCCTCCTCGCGGAGTGCGTCCTCGGGGCCATGCGGGCCGATCAGCCGGATGTTGCGCGGCGGGTTCGGGTCACCGACCCCGAGAGTCAGGATCGGCGTCTCGACGAGTCGGTAGCGCTGCGCGACTTCGACGGGGTCGAGGCCGGCGTTGTTGCGTCCGTCGGACACGACGACCACGGCCTCGAGATTCACCGAGCCCGCAGCCGCGAGGTGGAGGTCGAGTGCGTCGCCGATCTGCGTGCGGGGTCCGCGACTCGTCAACTCGTCGAGCGAGTTGATCGGCAGCGGCTTGCGCTCGAACCGGAACAGCCGGACGTCGTAGTCCTCCTCCAGACTGTCGAGCAGTCCGCCAGGACGATCGAGCACCTTGCCGACGAGTTGCGCCCGACTCATCGACTCGATGTCCTCGACCCCGGACGCGTCGACGAGTGCGCCGCGTTGGTCGGCGTCCGGGTAGGTGTCGCGTCGTTGCATGCTCGCGCTGTCGTCGACGAGCACGTGAACCTGGGTGCGCACCTTGCTGTAGCGGACCCGTTCGAACGCGGGTTGGAACAGGATGAGCAAGCCGAGCAGGATCGCGACGGCGCGCAGCGATGCGAGGACGGTGCGCGTCGTGGGTTCGAGGCGCGTGATGCCGCCGTACGACCACCAAGCGATCGCGATCGCGCCCGGTACCAGCACCAGCCAGACGAGCCAGGTCGCGGGCAGGTTGAGGAAGACGAACGACTCCTCGGTCTCGATGGCTCGGGCGGTGCCCTGCTGGATCGCGGCGAGAATCACGCGCGCCTCCGGGACACGAACCGAGCGAGGGAGGCTTCTGCGACGAGAGCGGCCAGCGTGAACCAGAGGAACAGCTGTCCGAGGTCGGTGAAGCCCGCTTGGATCGCGGCCTCGCCATCGGCCGGCAGATCCGTGACGATCCGCTCGAAGCCGAGCCGGTCGCGCGCGGCCGCGTGGGTGTAGTAGCGCAGGTCGCCTTCGTCGACCGAAGGATTGACCGCGAACGTCAACGCGTCACGCTCGGCGGCACCACCGACGTCGCGCAGCATCTCGAATTCGTAGAACCCCGCGTAGTCCGTGCGTGCGAACGGCGGGAGTGCGAATCGGCCACCGAGCCGGGGTTCGGCGTCCTCCCCGATCGGGACCTTGGCGCTACCGGCCCGCTCGGGCAGGACCACCGCGAGTTCGTAGGGGCGCGACTTCGTCAGCGCGGTCAGGGTCGACCCCACTTCGACGTTGAACGAGTCGAGCGTCGGCGTCGCCAGCCAGTGGCTCATCCGGTGGAGCCACGGGAACGCCGTGACCTCGAAGTCGAGGCCGTTCCACCGGTCGAATCGGCGGCTGATCGTGGACGTCAGCACGACGCTCTTGCCCAGCCCGAACCGGCGGGTCGTGACGAGTGGACTCCGGCCCGGGTCGCGGACGGCGACGACGACCTCGTCGGTCGCGGCGCGATCGGCGGCGTCCTCCGAGCGTTCTGCGGGCGGGGCCATCTCCGCTCGCACGAACCGATAGATCGGCAGGGACTCGAAGATCTCGAAGAACACCGGCTCGGGGAAGTCCGCGAACATCGGGTGGTCGGGATCGAGGATCTCGGAGCCGAAGTAGCGATCCCCGCCCGGAGCGTAGCCCGCCGGCTCGAGCAGCAGCAGCGGGCTGAGGCCGTCACCCGCGCGGTGCAGGTGGAGGTTGTAGCTGCCGACGTCGATCCCGTCGCCGAGCATCGTGAGCAGTCCCGTGCCGCTCTCCACCGCGGCTTCGAGACCGCGCGCCGCGGTCTCGGTCATCTGCGGCAGGTTGCAGAGTACGACGACTTCGAAGTCCTCGAGTCGGGTCCGGCCGCTGAGGAACGTGACCGCGTCGACCCGGGTCAACGCGAACGGTGCGAGGTCGGAGTCTCCCTCGCCGCGCGTCGGGTCGAGGATGCGCCCGACGTGCGTGGCCTCTCGCAGATCTGCCTCGTTCTCGCCCGAGCCCTCGACCAGCAACACGCGAAGCCGTTCCCGCACCGGCAGGACACGGTAGCGAATGTTGTCGGTCATCAGGTCGTCGCCGTCGATCCGCACCGTGACGCGTCGCTGGCCGAGTTCGCGGAACGTGACCTGGAAAGCGATCTCACCCTCGGAACCCGCGTCGAGTTCGGCCGAGCCACGCTGCGGCTGTCCGCCGTCGATCTCGAGCGTGGCCTGAACCGTGCGGGTCTCGTCCGAGCGGTTCAGGATCCGCGCACGGATCCCGACCGGCGCCTTGGCGATCGCGTGGGGGCTGTCGATCTCGATGCCGGTGACCTGCAGGTTCTCGTGCGAGTCACCGATCGATCCCCGCATGTCGAACACGGTGAGGTCGCCGGCCTCCTGGATGCGTCGGATCGCGTCGACGGCCGTGTCCTTGAACATCTCGGCCGTCGCGTCGGTCGGCGTCGGATCGGCGTCGGGGTCCGCCTCGGCGAACGGATCGTCACCGAAGGCACGCACCTGCATGTCGGTGAACAGGTAGACGCGCGGGCGGCTGTCGGTGGTCTCGTCGATCAGGTCGGCGACCTGGAGCAGCGCGGGCGTCAACTCGTTCGCGCCGTCGGTCGGGTTGCCGAGCGCGGCGATTCGATCCTTGGCGCGCGAGAGTGCGAGGTCCTCGCGCAGCGGCATTCGCGGTTGCAGTCCGGCGAGGACGATCGAGACCTTCTGACCGGATCGGCCCTCGAGACCGTCGACCATCATCGTCGCGAGTTGCTTGGACCGTTCGAACGGCGTCGTACCGGCCGCGTCGACGCCCATGCTGTAGCTGGCGTCGAACACGAAGATGTGGTGCGCCGTGGACTGTTCGAGTCCCGGCAACTGAGCGCCGTCGTGCAGGGTCGGTCGCGCGATCGCCAGGGCGAGCAGGATCGGGATCAGGCAACGAAGCAGCAGGAGCAGCAGGTTCTCACGGCGCAGTCGTCGACGCTGCTTCTGATAGGCGCGCAGCAAGAACTCCATCGCCGCCCAGCGGCGCACGCGGTGCCGTCGACGGTTCAGCAGATGGATGATCAGCGGAACCGCGAACAGCAGGGCACCGAACAGCAACGCCGGATTCGCGAACTGCATGGGCCCTACTTGAAGCGCTTCGCGCGTGCGGCGCGTGCGGCGATGTAGGACGAGAGTGCCACGTCGAGCGGCTCACTCGTGACGAGTTCGACGTAGTCGACGCGCTGCCCGTGGCAGCCCTTGCGGATCGTGTCGCGGAACGCGCCGACTTCGGCCAGGTAGGCGTCGCGCAGCGCGCGGGGGTCCGCCAGGAGCTCGGGCATCTGCTCGAGCCCCTCGAACATCGTCATCCGCTCGAACGGGAA
>JAGQQZ010000565.1 GCA_020425915.1 Planctomycetota bacterium
CACGATGTCCGGCGGCATCGGCGCCAAGGTGCTCGAGCATCCGAAGAAGTTCTTCGGTTCGGCGCGCAACTGCGAGGAAGGCGGTTCGCTGACCATCCTCGCCACGACCCTCGTCGACACCGGGTCCCGGATGGACCAGGTCATCTTCGAGGAGTTCAAGGGCACCGGCAACATGGAGCTCGTGCTCAACCGGCAGCTCGCGGAACGGCGGGTCTTCCCGGCGATCGACATCGAGTTGTCCGGCACCCGGAAGGAGGAACTGCTGTTGCCACCGGGCGTGCTGAACAGCATCTACACGCTCCGTCGCGTCCTCGCGCGGATGCAGCCCCTCGACAGCATGCCGCTTCTCATCGATCGCCTGTCCAAGACCTCCACGAATGCGGAGTTCTTGAACTCGTTCCGCGTGGACGAGTGACCCTGCCGGTGCGCGCGTGCGCACCGTTCGCGATCACTGACCCCGTACGACCCGTTCAGCGCCCGATCCCATGGCGATGATCCAGGTAGAGAACCTCTCAAAGTCCTACGGCCCGGCCCTGGCGCTGGACTCGATCTCGTTCGAGGTCGAGCGCGGCGAAGTCGTCGGCTTCCTCGGTCCCAACGGGGCCGGCAAGTCGACGACGATGAAGATCCTGACCGGGTTCTTGCTGCCATCCTCCGGACGCGCGTCGGTCGACGGGCTCGACGTCGTCGAGCAGTCGCTCGAAGTGCGGCGCCGTATCGGCTACCTGCCCGAGTCGACGCCGCTCTACACCGAGATGCGCGTCGACGAGTACCTTCGCTTCGCCGCGGAGATCCGCGGCGTCGAACGCGGTCGGATGCGCAGCGCGGTCAGCCGCGTCGTCGAGCTCTGCGGCCTCGAGCGAGTGACCGGCAAGAACATCATCGAACTCTCGAAGGGCTACAAGCAGCGCGTCGGCCTCGCCCAAGCGATGGTTCACGAACCGGACCTGCTCGTGCTCGACGAGCCGACGTCGGGTCTCGACCCCAACCAGATCGTCGAGGTCCGTGACCTGATCCGTCGCCTCGGCGAGGAGCACACGGTCATCCTGTCGACCCACTACCTGCAGGAGGTCGAGGCCTCGTGCAACCGGGTCATCATCGTCAACCTCGGCAAGATCGTGGCCGATTCGACCGCCGACGAGCTCGTCGCGACGATGCCGTGCGGACCGATCGCGGCGACGATTCGCGGCGACAAGGACGCCGTCCTGTCGCAGCTCGGCGAGCTCGTGCCGACCGACGGTGGAATCGAGCTCAAGGGTGCCGTCGGCGATCGAGTCGATGTCGAGGTGAAGGCAGGGGAAACCGCTTCCCCCGGCATCGAGGAAGCGATCGCCGCGCTCGTCGTCAAGAACGGTTGGGGCCTCGTGTCGCTCGGACGCCGCGCGTCGTCCCTGGAGGACGTGTTCCGCTCGCTGACGACCTCGGACCGGGGAGTCGTGACCCATGCGTGAGACCGCCATCGTCATGCGGCGCGAACTGCGCAGCTACTTCGTGTCGCCGATCGCCTACGTGTTCGGCGTTCTGTTCCTCGGGTTCTTGTTGTTCATCGCGACCGAGGTCATCCGAGACGGGCAGCAGGCCTCGGCTCTGCCGTTCTTCGCGATGATGCCGTACCTGTTCATCGTGTTCTTGCCGGCCCTGTCGATGCGGCTCTGGGCCGAGGAACGCAAGCTCGGCACCCTCGAGCTGTTGATGACGTTCCCGGCGAGCGTCCCCCAGCTCATCGCTGGCAAGTTCCTCGCCGCGATGTTGTTCCTCGCGATCATCATCGCGATGACGATCGGCTACCCGATCACGCTGTCGATCTACGGCAACCTCGACTGGGGTCCGGTGATCGGGGCGTATCTGGCATCCTTCCTGATGGCCGGCGCCTACCTCTCGATCGGCATGTTCTGGTCGAGCATGACGCGGGACCAGATCGTCGCGATGCTGCTGTCGCTCGTGACGCTCGCGGCGCTGTTCTTCCTTGGCCTGCCGAACTTCCTCGAGTGGCTCGCGGACCTCGGTCTCTGGACCTGGTTGATCGGCGTGCTCAACGGGATCAGCCCATTCAAGTACTTCAGCAGCATCGCGCGCGGCGTCATCGACACGCGCGACATCGTCTACTACATGAGCTTCTGTGGCTTCTTCCTGTATGCGAACTACCTCGTGCTGCAGGGGAGGCGAGTCAAGGGATGATCGACCGAACGAGAACCATGCCACGTGACGCGCGCGAGGCCGGCTACGTCCTCGGCGTCGCCGTGCAGGTCGTGCTCGTCGTCCTGATCCTCGGGATGCTCGTGTTCCTCGCGTCGCGATTCCGGATGCGGGTCGACCTGACGTCGGAGAAGTACTACACGCTGACCGAGTCGACGAAGCGAGTGCTCAGCGGGCTCGACGATCGACTGCACATCGAGGCGTACTTCAGCCCCGACGCACAGCTCACCGGACAGCTCGCGGACGCGCGGCGCACGCTGCGCAACGTGCTCGACGAGTACGTGCAGAACGGCCGCGGCCGGGTCAGCGTGCAGTTCCTCGACCCGAACACGGACAACGACCTGCGCGAGAAGGCGACCCGACTCGGCATCAAGCCGCAGACGATGAGTTCGCGCGGCGACCGCACCTTGTCCTACAAGGAACTCTGGCAGGGGATGCGACTCCGCTACGGCGGTGCCAAGCAGAAGGTGCTCGAGCTGGTGCAGCCGACGATGGTGCCGTTCCAGTACGAGATGCAGCTCACGCCGGCGATCAAGACGCTGACCGTCGAGGAGAAGCCGAAGATCGCGCTCGTCGCGACGGCTTCGAAGAGTGCGAATCCCGGTGGTCAGGCCGACTACCGACAGATCTCGCAGTTCCCGGACATCACCGACCGGTTCGAGCTGACGCGGTACCCGTTGAACAACGGCGAGTTGATCCCGGACGACTACGAGACGTTGCTGCTGGTGCGGCCGCAGAACCTCGACGATCGACAGAAGTACGTCCTCGACCAGTTCCTGATGCGGGGCGGGCAGCTCGTCGTGTTCGCCGACACCGATGAGTTCTCGATCGGCCAGCAGCGGATGTTCAACCGCACGGTCGTGCCGATCGACCTCGAGGGTTCCGACGAGAAATTCCTCGAGCAGCTCGAGTCGTACGGCGCGAAGGTCGGCACCAAGGTGCTGCTGGACGACAGCCAGAAGTCGCGGGAGCCGTTCCAGCGGCTCGTGCAGACCCAAATGGGGGCGCTGCCCCAATCCGTCTACTACCCGTACTGGTTCCACGCCGTCGACGAAGACTGGGCCGCGCACGCCG
>JAGQQZ010000566.1 GCA_020425915.1 Planctomycetota bacterium
GCCGCAGCAACTCCCGCTTGTGGGCTCCGTCGACGACCGTGACCACGGCGCCAGCCGACTTCGCGATCTGCACGGCGTGCAACCCGATGCTCCCGCCGGCACCGTTGATCAGGACGTTCTCGCCGGAACGGAGCGCCGCCCGGCGCATGAAGTGCAACGCGTTGAGCCCACCGAGCGGTACCGCGGCCGCCTCGACGAAGCTCATCGACCTCGGCTTCGGCGCGATCGCGGCGTTCTCGGGCAGGCAGACCAGTTCGGCGTACGCCCCCATCCGCAGCCCGGCCGAGCCGTACACCTCGTCGCCCGGCTTGAAGCAGGTGACCGAAGCGCCGCAGGACTCGACCACGCCCGCGAAGTAGCCGCCGAGGATCCGCCGGCGCGGCCGCGTCACACCGAGCGCCAACCGGAGCGGCAGCCAGAACCACTTCACCGGGAACCGGAAGCTCCGCAGCTCGCAGTCGGCCTTCGTGACCTCGGTCGCGCGCACGCGGATCCGGACCTCGTTCGCCCGGGGAACCGGTGCTTCGACGGTCTCGACCGACAGGACGTCGGGCGGGCCGTATCGCGCGTAGGTGATCGCCTTCATCGTTCGGACGCCGAGGGCGCGCCACCGTAGCGGCGTGGCACTCACACGGACACACCGAACGCGCGACCATCGGAACACCGCTCCGCTCGACAGCGTGTCGCACAGCGCGCCGAATCGCCGCAACTTGCGTGAGGTTGCTCGGGCGGATTGCCAGAATGGTGGCAACGCGGTCGAGCGCGAAGCGCGACCCGACCCGCGCTCGAATCCCGATCATGCCCGAGGAAGTCCTAGCGCAGTTGCTCGTGATCACCGGGATCGCGGTGATCCTCGCGATCCTGGTGCGCGCCTGGTTCGAGCGGTTCGCGCTCCCCGCACAGGTCGGCTACCTCGTGTTGGGCCTCGGCCTGCGGATCGCCGACGAACGGATGCAGTTCCTGTTCGACGGCTCGAAGCTCGGGCTCGACATCCTCGCCGAGCTCGGTGTCGTCGCACTGCTGTTCCACGTCGGGCTGCGGAGCAACCCGCGCGCGCTGGCCGCGCAACTCCCACGAGCCGTGGTCGTCTGGATCGCGGACGTCGCCGTCTCGGCGGGCGTCGGGTTCGCCGCGGCGCGCTGGCTGCTCGACCTCGAGTTGCTGCCGTCGCTGTTCGTCGCCGCCGCGCTGTCGGCGACGAGCGTCGGCGTCTCGCTGCTGTCGTGGGAGCAGGCCGGTGCCCTGCGCAGTCGGGCTGGTGAGTTCCTGCTGGACCTGTCCGAACTCGACGACCTGTCCGCCGTGCTCCTGATGGTGTTGTTGATGGCCGCGGTGCCGGCGTTCTCGCAACAGGGTGACACCTCGCAGCTCTCCCAGGCCGTCAAGGACGCCGGCGTCGCCGTGTTCTGGATCACGGCGATCGGGTTCGGTGCCTACCTGTTCGCGCGATTCCTCGAGCGCAGGATCACGTCGACGTTTCGGCGCTGGAACGGCGTCTCGGCGATGTTGGTCGTCGTCCTCGGGTTCGGCCTCGTCATCGCGGGCCTCGCCGGGCTGGCCGGCTTCGCCGCGGCCGTCGGCGCGCTGTTCGCGGGCCTCGCGTTCAGCCGCGACCCCGAAGCAGTCCGGATGGACGCGCGGTTCTCGGTCTTCTACGACCTCTTCACCCCGTTCTTCTTCATCGCGATCGGCTTCGCGATCGAACCGTCCGCGCTGGGCTCGGCGATGGGGATCGGCGGCGTGCTGGCGATCGCCGCGATCGTCGGCAAGTTGCTCGGCGCGGGCGCGCCGTCGTGGCGCCTGTTCGGCAGCGGCGGAGCCCTGCTGATCGGCGCCAGCATGGTGCCACGCGCTGAGATCGCCTTGGTCGTCATGCGTCGCGCGAAGGAAGCCGCACTCGTGTCCGAATCGGTCTACGCCGGACTCGTCTGCGTCAGCGCGGTGACCTGCCTGCTCTCGCCGGTGGTCGTGCGCTACCTGCTGATCCGCAACCCACAGCAGCCACCTTCCACGAGCCCGAACGGCGAAGGAGCCGGAGCGTGATGGACGACGCCACCGGTCGCGTCTGCGGAGTTCGCGGGTCGGTCGTCGACGTGACATTCCTCGACGGCGATCTGCCGGAGATGAACGAAGCCCTGATGTTGTCCGGCGAACGCGACGAACCGCTGACGCTCGAGGTCGCCCTCCATCTCGACCCGCGCACGGCCCGCACCGTCGCGATGGGATCCACTTCGGGTCTCACGCTCGACACGCCGGTGCGGCGAACGCGTGCACCGATCACCGTGCCGGTCGGGGAGGCCGTACTCGGCCGACTGATGGGCGTGCTCGGCAACTGCCTCGACGACGCCGCGCCGCTCGGCTCGGACGTGCCGCAATTGCCGATCCACCGACCACCGCCCGCGCTCGAACACAGCGGTTCGTCGCGCGAGGTGTTCGGCACCGGCATCAAGGTCATCGACCTCCTCGCACCGTTGGTCCGCGGCGGCAAGGCCGGGATGTTCGGGGGCGCCGGAGTCGGCAAGACCGTGCTGATCACCGAGCTGATCCGGACCGTCGTCGAGGAACGTTCCGGCGTCTCGGTCTTCGCCGGCGTCGGCGAGCGATCGCGGGAGGGACACGAACTCCTGCAGGAACTCGCCGAGACCGGCGTTCTGAAACGCACCGCGCTGGTGTTCGGGCAGATGAACGAACCGCCTGGCGTCCGTTGGCGCGTCGGACTCACCGCGCTGACGGTCGCGGAGTACTTCCGCGACTCGCTCGGCCAGGACGCGCTGCTCCTGATGGACAACGTGTTCCGCTTCGCCCAGGCCGGCAGCGAGGTGTCCGGCTTGCTCGGACGGCTGCCGTCGCGCGTCGGCTACCAGCCGACCCTGGCGACCGAGATCGCCGAACTCCAGGAACGCATCGTCTCGACCGACACCGCCAGCATCACCGCGATCGAAGCGGTCTACGTTCCGGCCGACGACTACACCGATCCGGCCGTGGCAGCGACGTTCAGCCATCTGGATTCGTCGATCGTGCTCTCGCGCGAGATGGCGAGCCAAGGGCTCTACCCGGCGATCGATCCGCTCGCGTCGACGTCCGTCCTGCTCGATCCCGACGTCGTCGGCGACGAGCACTACGCCGTCGCGCAGGACGTGCGCTCGGCGATCGCCCACTACCGCAACCTCGAGGAAGTGATCGCGCTGATCGGGATCGAGGAACTCGGACAGCAGGACCGCCTGACGGTGCGCCGCGCGCGTCGCTTGCTGCGGTTCCTGACGCAACCGTTCATGGTCACCGAACCGTTCACCGGGCTGCCCGGTCGGTCCGTCGCGCTGGCGGAGACGCTGATCGGCTGCCGCGCGATCCTCGACGGCAAGGCGGACGACATGCCCGAGGCCGCGTTCTACATGATCGGCACGTTCGACGAGGCCGAGCAGAAGGCGCACGACCTGGAGGCATCGAGCAAGTGAACCTGTCGATCGTGACCCCCACGTCCGTCGTCGTCGACTCGGTCGAGGTGCGGTACGTGCGCGCGGAAGACGCGACGGGTGCCTTCGGCATCCAGCCCGGGCACGAGAGTTTCGTCACGGTGCTCGCGGTCTCCGTGCTGACCTACCGGGATCAGGGCGGCGTCGACCACCACGTCGCCGTGCGAGGCGGCGTCCTCGCCGTACGCGACGGGACCCGGATCGAAGTCGCGACGCGGGAGGCGGTCACCGCGGACGACCTCGTCGCGCTCGAGGGATCGGTGCTCGACGTGTTCCGCCAGCGCACCGATGCCGAGGCCGCCGAACGGGCACGGACGAAGCAGTTGCGAGCGGGCGCGATCCAACAGATCTGCCGCTACCTGCGGACCGGCAAGGACTCGAGCGGGCCGATGACGCTGGGAACCTCGCAGGAGGTCGCGGGCTCGTGAAACGGAACGACAGCGATCTGTTCGAGAGCGTCGAACGCCATCGGCGCCGTCAGGACCGCTGGGAGCAGGAAGGTGAACGATCGCTCGCCCGCAACCTGGCGATGGTCGGCTCGATCGGTTGGACGGTCGTCACGCCGACCCTGCTCGGCATTCTCGCGGGACGCTACGTGGATCGGACGTTCGAGACGGGGATCATGTGGACGGCGGCCTTGTTGGTCGTCGGCCTGACCTTGGGTTGCCGGCTCGCCTGGCGAGGGATGCATCACGAATGAACGAGACGAGTGCGCTCGCTGTCCTGCTGTTCGTTGTCCTGGGACTCGGCATCGGCTCGCTCCACTTCGTGTCGCTGTGGTGGAGCGTCCGGAGCTACGTCCGGTCGACTTCCCACGGCTGGACGTGGCTGTTGCACATCGGGCGCGTCCTGGTCACGGCCGGCGCCTTCGTCTGGGTCGCCTCGAACGGAGCACTCCCGCTGCTGTCGACGCTGGCCGGTTTCCTGCTCGCGCGCCCGCTGGTCGCGCGCTTCGTGACTCGCGCCGCATGACCCAAGGATCGGAGAACCTGTTCGAGACGCGGGTCGTGTTCCACATCGGCCCGGTGCCGGTGTCGCAGGACGTCGTCACGACCTGGGGGATCATCCTGGTACTCGGCGTCGGCTGCTTCCTGACGACGCGCAACCTGAGCCTGCGCCAGGGTCGCTGGCGCTCGCTCGTCGAGGCGATCGTCGTCGCGATGCGGAACCAGATCCAAGACGTGATCAAGCGCGACGCGACCCCGTTCCTGCCGCTGCTGGGCACGCTGTTCGTCTTCATCGCCGCCGCGAACCTGTCGGTGCTCGTCCCCGGCGTGAAGCCACCGACCGCGCGGGTCGAGACGCCAGCGGCGCTCGCGGCGATCGTGTTCCTGTCGGCGCACTACTTCGGCATCCGTGCGCGCGGCGTCTGGCAGCACCTGCGGAGCTACGCGCGACCGAACGTGCTGCTCCTGCCGCTCAACGTGCTGTCGGAGTTCACCCGCACGTTCTCGCTCGTCGTGCGGCTGTTCGGCAACATCATGAGCCACGAGATCATCGTCGGGATCGTCGTCGCGCTCGCGGGCCTGTTCGTGCCCATCCCTTTCATGGCCCTGGGGATCCTGATCGGACTCATCCAGGCCTACATCTTCGCCGTCCTGGCGACCGTGTTCGTCGGCGCCGCGATCGGTGCCGTGGAGCAAGCTTGAGAGAACCGTCATGAGTATCGAGATGTTGAGCATCGGTGGCGCCGTCGTCGCCGTGTCGTTCGGCGCGATCGGACCGGCCCTCGCCGAGGGTCGCGCGATCACCGCAGCGATGGACGCGATGGCGCGGCAACCGGAGTCCGCGGGCGTCCTCTCCCGCACGCTGTTCGTCGGCCTGGCGATGATCGAGACGATGGCGATCTACTGCCTGGTCGTCGCGTTGCTGCTGCTGTACGCGAACCCGTTCACGGGCTGAGCATGGAATTCGATGGCTGGACCCTGGCGCTGCAGGCCATCAACTTCCTGGTCCTCGTCTGGATCCTGCAGCGGTTCCTGTACAAGCCGCTGCTCGGTCTGATCGACCAGCGACAGCGCGCGCAGCAAGACGCGTTCGCGCAGGCAGCGGAGCGCGAGAAGGCCGCCGACGCGTCACGTGCCGAATACGAGTCGCGGCGCCAAGAGCTGGACGCGGAGCGGCAGGGAATGCTGGACGAAGCCCGTGCCGCGATCGCGAAGGAGACCGAGCAAGGTCGGGCCGCCGCGCGCGAGCGGGCGAACGCCGAGCTCGCGAGTTCGCGCTCACGCATCGAGAAGGAACGTGAGGAGGCCGCCGCTTCGCTGACCCGTGACGCCGTCGCGCTCGCCGGCGAACTCGCGCAGCGGTTGCTCGCGGGCGTCGCGACGGCCGACGTCGCGGGGTCGCTCCTCACGTCGGTGCTCGATCGTCTCGACGCGCTGACGCCCGAACGCAAGCAGGCCCTGCACACCGACCTCGAACAGGGAGCGAAGCTCGTCGTCGCCTCGGCACCAGCGCTCGGCGACGATCTTCGGGCACGCTGCGTCGAGCGCCTCCGCGCGGCGCTCGGCCCCGACACGCAGGTCGAGTTCACCACCGACGAGGCGTTGCTGGTCGGCGCCGAACTCCGTTTCCCCAACACCACGATCGGCTACTGCTGGCGCGACACGCTCGCCGCGGCGCTCGAGGAGCTCCGGAAGGATGGGTGACCTCGGCGAAGCCTACCGCCGGCGCATGGACGAGGCCCGGAAGCGGGTTCGGGAGTGGACGCCCGAACCGCGGCTCGTCGAGGTCGGTCGCGTCGAGCGCATCGGTGACGGCGTCGCCAAGGTGATCCGCGCGGTGGCCTGACCGCGTCCGGTTCCGCCCGCGAGCCGGCTGGCGGAACCGGGTTCCCGCGCCACGGCACCGGC
>JAGQQZ010000567.1 GCA_020425915.1 Planctomycetota bacterium
ATCCCTGCAAGGCCCTGCTCGTGATCGTCCGCGAAGGCGATCGGACCTGCGCCCTGCTCGTCGACGAGCTGCTGGGTCAGCAACAGGTCGTCGCGAAGCCGATCGGCGACCTCGGCCGCATCCGCGGCATCGCCGGCGGCGCCATCCTCGGCGACGGCACCGTCGGACTCATCCTCGACGCGCCAGGCCTCGCCGCCATGGCGCGGCAACCGTCGATCCTCGAACCCAAGCCGCCGGTCGACGCCTCACCCGTCGCCGCGGCTCGCTGAATCCAACCATCCACCGACTGCTGAGACACGAGAAACACGCCATGTTCAAGTTCTGGCCACGCAAGGCGCAGTTGCCCACCGTCCGCGGGACGATCTCCGTGACGGACTCGGAGACGCGTTCGCGCATCGAATTCCTCGGACTCACGGAGGAGGACCTGGGGGTCGTCGCGAGTTGGCGCGAGACGCTCGAACCGAGCCTGCCGGCGTTCGTCGAGAAGTTCTACGAGTACGTGAATCGCAACGCCGAGACGCGCGCCGTGATCGCCAAGTTCACGACGATCGAGCGCCAGCGACCTCTCGTGACCGACTACGTTCGCTCCCTGTTCACCGGACGCATCGACGACGGCTGGATCGCGAAGCGGACCCGAGTCGGAGAGACGCATGATCGCGTCGACCTCGACACGAGTTTCTACATGGCGATGTACCGGCTGTTCGAGAACTACTTCATCGACGTGGTTCGTGCTGCCGGCTCCTCCGCCGAGCAGCGGCGATCGTTCAATCGCGGCTGGACGAATCTGCTTCGCGTCGACGCCTCGTTGACTCTCTCGGCCTTGATGGATTCACGCCGCCAGCGAATCGAGCAGTTGCGCGCGGACGTCGAGGGTCAGATGGAAACGGCCAGCGGGTTCATCCAGTCGCTCGCCACGGTGCTCGAGAGCGTGGCGAATCGCGACCTGTCGGCACGACTCGACACGGTCGATTCGGTGCAGTACACGGCTGTCCAGGAGTCGTTGAACCTCGCGATCCAGAACCTCGACGAGAGCCTCTCGTCGGTCGCGGTCTCGTCGCAACAGGTCGCCTCCGCGTCGAGCCAGATCGACTCGGGCAGTCGCAGCCTCGCGCAGGGCGCGTCGGAGCAGGCGAGCACGCTCGAGCAGGTCGCGAGCGGACTCGCCGAGATGGCTTCGATGAGCAAGCAGAACGCGGCCAACGCGCAGACCGGACGTTCGCTCGCCGACGAGGCCCAGTCGAGCTCCGAGAGCGGCATGGTCAGCATGGAGCGGCTCGCCGAGAGCGTGAACTCGATCAAGGCCACCTCCGACGACACGGCCGACATCATCAGCACGATCGACGAGATCGCGTTCCAGACCAACCTGCTGGCGCTCAACGCCGCGGTCGAGGCCGCACGTGCCGGCGACGCCGGTCGCGGCTTCGCGGTCGTCGCGGAGGAAGTGCGCAACCTCGCGATGCGCAGCGCCGAGGCCGCGCGCGAGACATCCGCGAAGATCGGCGAGTCCGTCAAGCGCGCCGAGGAGGGAGTCCGCCTGAACGACCTCGTCATGTCTGCCTTCCGTGAGATCACCGACAAGGTCCGCAAGGTCGGCGAAGTCATGAACGAGATCGCCGCTGCGTCGGAGCAACAGGACGACGGTGTGCAGAGGATCCACACGTCGGTTGCACAGCTCAACCAAGTCACGCAGATGAACGCGGCCAACTCCGAGGAGTCGGCGGCAGCGTCGCGCGAGATGACGAACCAGGCGAACGAGCTGCAACAGCTCGTCGGCACGTTCCAGTTGTCGGCGTCGCCGGCGCCGGTCAAGTCCTCGACGGTCAAGCCGCGAGCCAACGACACGTCCGCCGGGACGTTCCGATCGACCACCAAGTCGGCGGCGGACGCGATCCCGTTCGACGACGACACCGATCTCCTGAGTTCGTTCTGAGGGTCTCGTGTCCGGCACGTCCGCCATCACGTTTCCGCAGCTGACCGCTGCCGCGTTCGATCGGATCGCCGCGTTGATCCGATCGGCCTGCGGCATCGTGTTGGCGGACGGCAAGCAGTCGCTCGTGCAATCGAGACTGCAGATGCGAGCTCGAGAACTCGGCTGCGCGACGTTCGACGACTACGTCGACTTCGTCGAGTCGGATCCCAGCGGGCACGAACGTGCGCGGTTGATCGACAAGCTGACGACCAACAAGACGTTGTTCTTCCGCGAGGAGGCGCACTTCGAGTACCTGCGCGACATCATCGTGCCGGAGTGCCGGGCCATCGGGTCCGAGATCAGCGTCTGGTGCGCGGGCTGCAGCACGGGCGAGGAACCGCTCACCTTCGGCATGTGCCTCGCGGACACCGGGCTCGATCTGCGCCTGCTCGCGACGGACATCTCGCCATCGGTACTCGAGCACGCACGGCGCGGGATCTACGAAGCCCGCGCGGTCGAGAACGTCCCGCAGAGGCTGCTGAGCCGCTTCTTCGTTCGGCTTCCGGACGGGCGATTCGGCGTGGATCAAGCGCTGCGCGACCGCATCACCTACGCCGCCCTGAACCTGATGAACCCGTGGCCCATGCGCGGGCCGTTCGACGTGATCTCGTGCCGCAACGTGATGATCTACTTCGACCGGGAGACCCAGGACGCGCTCGTCCGTCGGTTCCGTGAGCTCCTGCGGCCGGGCGGCCACCTGCTCGTCGGCCACTCGGAGAGCTTTAAGGCCGAGACGCTCGGGCTACGCCAAGTGAGGGCGGCGACGTATGTCCGGAACTGAAACCGGTCAGAACCTCGTGACGGTCGGCGTGGCCCAGCTGGCGGTGTCGGCGAACGCTGCGGACGTGCTGATCACGTACGCGCTCGGCAGTTGCATCGCGTTGCTCGTCTGGGATCCGGTCGCCCGCGTGGGTGGATTGCTGCACGCACTGCTACCGCGGCCCTCGCGACCGGAGGAACGAGACAAGGACCCCGCCTCGACCTACGTCGACTCGGGGGTCCCGATGCTGTTCAAGCAGTGCTACGAGGCGGGCGCGAAGAAGGAACGAATGGTCGTCAAGGCGGTCGGCGGCGCCCATCTCGACGCGGCCGGATCGAACATGTTCCAGATCGGCAAGCGCAACGTCTCGATGCTGCGCAAGCTGCTGTGGAAGAACGGAGTCATGCTGGATGCCGAAGACCTCGAGGGGACCGACAGTCGAACGGTCTCGCTCGCGATCGCGTCCGGTGAGGTTGTCCTGAAGGTCGACGGAGAGGCCCGCGTCCTCTGAGTCGCCATGGAGCAGAGACCATGCTGAACGTGCTGATCGTCGACGACAGTTCCACGATGCGGAAGATGCTGGCTCGCACGCTGGACATGAGCGGCCTGCCGGTCGGCTCGGTGCACACGGCGAACGACGGCCAACAGGCCCTCGACGCGCTCGAGGAGCACTGGATCGACGTCGTGTTCCTCGACATCAACATGCCCGTCATGAACGGCGAGGAAGCCCTGCAGCGCATCCGAGCCGACGAGGCGAAGCGCGACGTCAAGGTGCTCGTCATCTCCACCGAGGGCAGTGAGACGCGCATCCAACGACTGCTCGAGATGGGAGCCGCATTCTTGCGCAAGCCGTTCCGACCGGAGCAGCTGCGCGACGCCGTCCAGGAGCTGACAGGAGTCGGCAATGATTGACCGCGACCGATGGAACGAGGTGATCGCCGAGAACTCGGCGGACACGCTCGAGAACTTCTGCATGTTGTTCCCGGAGCCGGACGCCATCCCGGGCGACGCGCCGCTCGTCGCCTCGATGGCCGTCGAGTTCCGCGGCCCGTTGCACGGGAGGTTCTTCGTGCAGGCCTTCGGCGACGTGCTCGCGGAGGCCACCGAGACGCTGACCGTCGAGGAGACCCCGGACGCCGCGGCTTACGCCGACGTGCTCGGGGAGATCACCAACGTGCTCTGCGGCAACCTCCTGCCCGAGATCTTCGGGACGCTCGCCGAGTTCGACATCACACCG
>JAGQQZ010000568.1 GCA_020425915.1 Planctomycetota bacterium
CAGCCGGCCTACGACCTCGGGCCCGAACACCCGTTCGCGAGCTTCCGACAGCAACCGTTGTTCGACCTGATGCGCCACCACGGTTGGCTCGACGAACTCGAGTTGATCCGACCCGAGCCGGCGACCCGGAACGAACTCGAACTCGCGCACGAATCCCACTACATCGAGTTCGTCGAGCATCTCGCGGAGGACCCCGACGCGCCCGACGTCCGTGACCGCGCCCCGATCTTCGGACTCGGCACGGCCGACAACCCGATCGCGAAGGGCCAGCACGCGGCCGCCGCCGCGGTCGCCGGCGGCAGCCTCGGCTGCGTGCGCCGCGTCGTCGACGGGCAGGCCAAACGGGGGTTCAACCCGGGCGGCGGCCTGCACCATGCGATGCCGGCGTCGGCCAGCGGCTTCTGCATCTACAACGACCTCGTCGTCGCGATCCGGGAAGCCAAGCGCCGCGGCGTCGAGCGCATCGCCTACGTCGACTTCGACGTCCACCACGGCGACGGTGTCGAGTTCGCGTTCCGCAACGATCCCGACGTCCTGACGATCTCGATCCACGAGACCCCGGACGTGCGGTGGCCGTTCACCGGCAAGTGGGAGGACCAGGGCGGTCCCGAGGCGCTCGGCAGCGCGGTCAACGTGCCGGTCGCGAGCTTCACCGGTGACGAGTCGTGGCAGCATTGCATCGAGACCGCGATGCGCTCGTCGTTCGCGATCTTCCGTCCGCAACTCCTCGTCACCCAACACGGAGCGGATCCGCACTGGGAGGACCCACTGGCCGAGTTGAAGCTGACGACGCGGTCGTTCGAGTTCGCCGCGAGGCTCGCGCGGGAACTCGCCGACGAACACTGCGAGGGGCGCTGGGTCGCGACCGGAGGCGGCGGCTACCAACCGATTCGCGTGCTACCCCGCGCGTGGTCGATCGTCTGGGCGACGATGAGCGATCGGCCGATCCCCGAGCGGGTGGACCCCGCATGGATCGAGCGTTGGCAACAGCGCAGCGCCGAGCCGCTGTCCGAACTGTTCCTCGACGAGCCCATCGAGTTCCCGGGCGCCGGTCAGGCGGCGCGGCAGAACGCGTGGATGCTCGAGAAACTCGGCGAACTCCACGGTTGGTGACGCCGCAGGCTTGTCCACGCCGCCGCGGTGCGTTCCACTGCGTCGCATGACACGAGCATCCGCACGTCACATCCTCGTCAAGACCGAAGCACAGGCCAACGATCTCAAGCAGAAGATCGAGGGCGGCGCCGACTTCGCGACCCTCGCCGCCGAGCACTCCGAATGCCCGTCCGGCCAGCGTGGCGGCGGCGCGCTCGGCGAGTTCGGACCGGGCCAGATGGTCAAGGAATTCGACGACGTCGTGTTCACGGCCGAGGTCGGGAAGATCCACGGTCCGGTGCAGACCCAGTTCGGCTACCACCTGATCGAGATCACGAGCCGGAGCTGATCGGCCGGATCGCCGATCGGCCGCTCACACGGCCGGGTCGGCACCGCTCGGGCGAAACTGGCTCGTGTTTTGCTGTGCCCCCCTCGTTCGGGGGTACTATTGATCAGCGCAACCCCGGCTCCTCCCCCTCGGAGCGGCGCCTGATCCCCCTCCCCACGATTCCTTGAACGTCCGCGACGTCGTCGTCCTGACCGGGCTCCTGGCGGTCCTCGCCGCCGGAGCCGCGCTGCTGTTCGGCTTCGGTGCCGAAGCCGCACACGTCTCCGCGCTCGACGAGCCGCGGCAGGAGGAGCCGGTCGAGTCCGACGAGCCAGCCGAGCTGCCGGATGCGCCGGTCGTCGTGGTCGGGAACGATCGCATCGACACGGCCGACGACGCGTCGTCGAGTTCGCACGCGACCGTCGGCGCGATCGAAGGTCGCGTCGGCATCACGACCAGCCTGCTCGGCGAGGTCGAGTGCTTCCACGTGCGCGTCCAAGAACTCGTCGGGGCTTCCTCCTCCGCCGCGGCGCACAAGCCGTACGACAAGATCTGGCCGAACGCGTTCGTCGTGCCCGAGCGATCGACCCCGCGGTTCCGGCTCGAGGGCATCCCGTTCTCGCCGTACGGCTACCGCGTCGAGCTCATCGCGGAGCACTGCAACGGCAGCTCGCAGGTCGTCCGCCTCAACGCGAACGAACCCGAAGCGCAGGTCTCGCTGACGCTGAGTCGACCCGCGATGTTCACGTTGCGCGTGCAGGACCAACACTACCAGGCGCACACCGACTGGGACTTCGAACTGCGGCCGCTCGGCGCACCGGCCGGACGCACGACCGCGACGGGTCGGACCGATCGGTTCGGTACCGCGCTGTTCGATTCGCTCATCCAGGGCACCTACATCGTCGTCCACGAAAACTACGAAGTCGGCGAGGTCCAGGTGCAACCGCGGGTCATGCCGCGCAGCGGCCACCCGATCGCGGTGCAATCCGCGACGATCGTCGTCCCGGTCGGACGCGACCTCCGGATCGAGATCTTCGGCCCGGCCGGCGTCGGCCTCGCGAGCACCGAGCTCGAACTGCAGAAGACCGACACGATCCGCAACGAACGGTTCGAAGGCGTGACCGACGTCGGCGGGATCTACACGTTCCAGTTCCTCGCACCGGGGCGCTATCAGCTGAACGTGCACGCGCCGGGGTTCGAGCGCACGAGCCGGAGCATCACGATCGACGAGGAGACCGCCGCGGAGCCGCTGCAGGTCCACCTCGCCCCGACGCGATAGCGCCGCGCGACCGGGTCCATGGTGGCGGCGGGGCTGCCCCCGACGTAGCGTCTGCGTCCATGCCGCGCGCACTCGTCGACCTGTCGTCACTGGACCTCTCGCAGGACGTCCTCCCGATCGAGACGGTCCGGGCACACCTGCCCCACCGCCACGAGTTCCAGATGATCGACGGCGTCTGCCACCTCGACCTCGAGGCCGGCTCGATCGTCAGCTACAAGGACTGGGACCCGGAGCCGTGGTGGGCCCGCGGTCACATCCCCGGCCGTCCGTTGATGCCGGGTGTCCTGCAGTGCGAAGGCGCCGCGCAGACCGCCACGTTGCTGCTCAAGCTGCTCGAGGGCTACGCGCCCGAACAGTTCGTCGGGCTCGGCGGCCTCGAGAACACGCGCTTCCGCGGCCAGGTCACTCCGCCCTGTCGTGTCCATTTCGTTTCGACCGTCGGCAAGAAGAGCGGCAATCGTATGGCTCGCTACCCGGCGCAGGCCTACTGCGGCGGCAAGCTGGTCATGGACATGGAGCTGCTCGGCGTCCTGCTGTGAGCCGCCTCTGGCCCGGAGACGTGCCCCCGTGGGAACGTGACGCGGCCCTCGCATCGGAGCCGGCCCATCGACCGCTCCCGTTCCTGGCTCTGGTGTTCGTGTTCGCGACGGCGCTGGCCGCTTGGTTCCCGTACGCGGACACGGCGTACTGGAAGAGCGACGACTTCCTCGCGGTCGCGTACGCCTCGGATCCGGCGCGTGCCGCGACGGATCTCTACGGCAACCAGTACGGTCTCGACGGACTGGTCTGGTTCTACCGACCGTTGATCACGCTCAGCTTCGCCCTCGACTATGCGATCGGCGGCATCGACCCGTTCGTGTCGCACCTGAGCAACGCGCTCGCCCACGCGCTCTCGAGCGTGTTCGTGCTGCTGCTCGCGTCGCGTTTCGTCGGCGGCGCCACGGCCATCCTCGTGACGCTCGTCTGGTCGTTGGCGCCGGCCAACGCCGGTTCGATCCTCTGGGCCGTCGGTCGCGTCGACAGCCACACGAGCGTGTGGATCCTGGCGAGCACGCTGGCGGTCGTTCGTGCCATCGAGGGACGGCCCGGCGCGCGCTTCTGGGCGTTCCTCGCGTGCGTTCTGGCGCTGCTGAGCAAGGAACACGCGATCGTGGTTCCGGGCATCGCGGCGATCCTCGGCCTCGCGCTCGGCGCAGGCGGTTCGCGGCTCCGCACGGCGTGGCGCGTCACCTGGCCACTCGGGCTGACCCTGGGGGTCTACCTGGCCTGGCGATTCGCGCTGTTCGGCCGACTCGGCGGCTACGGCGCGGACGCGACGCCGGGCATCGGAGCGCTGGTCGGCGGCTTCGGCGTCGCGACCATGCGATGGCTCAACCCACTCGAGTATTCCGGCAGTGCCGTCCTGGAACTTCCGGAGCACGTCTGGCTGATCGGATTCGCACCGATCGCACTCGCGATCCTCATCGGGCTCGCCAAGCTTCGATTCGGCGCGATCGTCACGCTGTTCGCGGTCTACGTCGTCGCGTGTGTTCCGCTGTTCCAGCTGCTCCCGCACACCGGCAACCTCGTCAATCTGCGCTACCTCTACCTACCGGGCGTCGCGCTGGCTGGCTTGCTCGCGATCGGTGGTTGGTTGCCCGCTCTGCTCGCCCTGGGGGTGTGGGCGTTGCCGTTCCTCGAGTTGCGCGAGGACTGGGCTACGGCGTCACGCGACGTCGCCGCGCGGCATGCGCGCATCCTGGACGTCGCGAAGTCGATCCCCGACGACCCGCTGCTCGTCGCCGATCTCGCCCCGCACAACGCGAAGGGAACCGTCCTCGAACTCCACGTCGGGGTCGACCGGCTCGCGCGACCGCCGTTCGCGCGCGCCGCGGACGCGCGCACGATCTA
>JAGQQZ010000569.1 GCA_020425915.1 Planctomycetota bacterium
AGTTCGACGCGGCGAGCGACGAATACGTCCGTCGGCGCGTGCTGCGCATCGTCGCCGGCGAAGAAGCGGACGGCAACCGCTCGCCGGGAGCGAACTCGCGGCGCGGGCTGACGCTCGACACCGAGCGCGAACTCGCGACGCGGCGCGACGAAGACCACGGCAACAGCGGTCTCCAGTTCGCCGACCTGTTCCGTGACGTCCTCGACGTGTACCTGATGGACAAGGACACGTTGCTGTATCGCTATATGCCGCCGTGGTTCGCGCGAGGCATGAGCGACATCGCCGGAACGATCTACCTGAAGTCGGGCAAGATCCAGTTCCGCCCCTCCGACACGGAGCGAGACGATCTCCGGATGCTCGTCCGAAACGAGCGCGCGGCGAAACTGCGCGACCTGCTGCTCGCGAACGGGGACGCGCTGACCGCGATCGAGTCCGGGACCGACGGCGAGCGACACCAGTTCACGAAGCTCGCACGGTTCTTCCTGTTCGGACCGGGCACGCGACTGGAGCCGACCAAGGACTTCGTGCCGCGGTACATGCAGGCCGTCATCGCGGCAGCCGAGGCCATGCAAGGCGAGTGGGATCCGAAGGCGCTCGACGAGATCCAGGGCATCGAGGACGCGGAGCTCGCGAGGAAGGCCGGCGAAGCTCGCGACAAGGAGTTCCGGAAGCGCCAGGCCGCGGTCGCCGAGGTTGCGTTCTCGGCGGTTTGCGGTGGGTGGACCGAGAAGCAGTGGGAGCAGGTCGAGCGGGCGTTCCTCAAGTACGAGACCCGCTGACGGGGATGCGATCGAGCTTCTGGGTCTGGTTGCTGCCGACGTTGCTGTGCCTCGGCATCATGTCGCTCGTCGCGACGGTCCGAGCGCGCAGCGGGCAGAGGTCACCGATCCCGCGCGCCGTCGCGGTCGGTGCGAGTGCGTTCCCGCTGCGCATCGAGCGGGCGCACGCGCGCACGCAGACGCTCGCGCGGCGTCCGGAGCGCGTGTTCCTCGCCAACGCGACCGTCGTCGACATCGCGAGCGAGTTGATCTCGGCAGATCGCGTCGTCGCGTTGCCCGAGCAGGCTCTGACATGGTCGCGCCTCGTCGACGTCGACGACGGTTTTCGAGCCAAGGCCCGTTTCCGCTCGGTGGATTCGGAGCAGGTGTTGGCGTTCGCGCCCGACCTGATCCTCTGCAGTTCGTTCAACCAGAAGTTCGCCGGCGATTGGGTCGAGGCGTCCGGCATCCCGATGGTCTCGTTGCCGCACCCACGGAGCATCGACGAGTTGCGTGAGATCATCCGCCTGCTCGGAACCGTACTCGACGCCGAGACGTCGGCGGGGCTGCTCGACGACGAACTCGGTCGCCGCATCGATGCGATCGGTCGTGCGGGCGGTGCGCGCCGCGGCTTGGGGGTCCTCGTCTACAGCAACGTCGGCGCCGGCGGCTACACACCCGGGCGCGGCACGCTCGCCGACGACATGATCCGCACCCTCGGCATGCGCAACGTCGCCGCGGATCTGGGCAAGCGAGACTATGAGGAGTGCACCTTCGAGGACATCATCGTCGGGGCTCCGGACTTCATCGTCGTGCCGGGCCGATATGGCGAACAAGAACTGTCGACGCGAGACCTGCTCCTGGACGAACCCGCGCTGGCCGAGGTGACCGCGGTCGCGCGCCGTCAGATCGTTCGGCTGCACCCGCGGCTGTTCTCCACCGGGTCCCACGAGATCGTCGAGGCGGCCGAGCAGATCGCCGCGTTCGTCGACGCCCGGATCGCCGAGGAGGCGCGCGCGAAGTGAGGCCACGCGAACTGGTGATCGGCGTCGGTCTCTGCGCGGCCTGGATCGTTCTCTCGATCCTCGAACTGCGCGTCGGGCCGGGCGGCGCGTTCCCGGCCGACGACTTGGCGCGGGGCGTCGGCGCGGCCTTCCGCCTCGCCGATCCGCTCGAGGGTAGCCGGCAGACGATCGTCGAGTTCCGGCTCTGGCGGGCGCTCGCGGCCGGGTTCGTCGGCGGAGCCCTCTCGTTGAGCGGGATGATGTTGCAGGGGCTGTTCCGCAACAGCCTCGCCGCCCCGTCGGTGATCGGGGTCACGGCCGGCGCGTCGCTCGGCGCGGCGATCGCGATCCTGATGTTCAGTGGCTACCTGCCGACCTGGGCGCTGTTGACCGACCGGAGCGTGCAGCCGTTCGTGCTGAGCGGTGCCGCGTTCCTCGGAGCGCTCGGGACGGCGGCGTTGGTGACCGGTGTCGCGCAGCTCGGCGGACGTGTGTCGGTCCCGACGTTGCTGCTGGCCGGCATCGCCGTGACGACGAGCGTCAGCGGCATCCTCGGCGCGATCCAGTCGACCGTGTTCCACGACTTCGACGTCGTGCGCGCGCTCGGCGCGTTCACGTTCGGCTCGCTCGACGATCGCAACGGCATGCACGTCAGCATGGTCGTGAGTGGCCTCGTCCTCGCGATGGCGACGATCCCGTTCGTCGCCACCGAACTGGACCTAATGGCGGGCGGCGAGTCGGATGCACGTTCGCTCGGTGTCGACGTCGGCCGGACCAAGGTGCTCGTGCTCGGCGCAGCGGTGATGTCCGCCGCCTGCGCGGTCGCCGCGGCCGGTCAGATCGCGTTCCTGGGGCTGATCGTGCCGCACCTCGTGCGACTCGTGGTCGGTGGCGCGCATCGTGTCCTGCTGCCGATGTCGGTCCTCGGCGGTGCGGTGTTCTTGCTCGCCACCGACTATGCCCAGCGCGCGTACTTCGGCGACCTCGGCCTGCAGCCCGGAGTCGTGATGTCGCTGCTCGGTGGCCCGTTCTTCCTGTCGCTGCTGCTACGGCATCGGAGGACCGCGATCGCATGGTGACCCTGGTCGAAGCGGTCGCGGTCGGATTCGAGTACGCGGGCGGTGTCCGCGCACTCCGCTCAGTGGACTTCCGGGTCGGCGCCGGCGAATGCGTGGCGGTCATCGGGCCGAACGGCTCGGGCAAGTCGACGCTCGTGCATCTGCTCGCGGGGCTCCTCGCGCCGACGATCGGCGAAGTGCGGATGGGTGGGGATCGGGTCGAGTCCTTGTCCAGTCGCGAGCGCGCGCGGCGTGCGGCCATCGTCCCGCAGGGTCTGCCGCGCATCCCGACGCTCCGGGTCCGCGACTTCGTGCTCGGCGGGCGCTACGCGCACCTCGGGCTCTGGCGGACGGCGAGCCGTCGCGACCATGAGATCGTCGACGAAGCGCTCGCGAGCGTGGATTCGCAGGACTGTCAGGATCGGCTGCTGGTCGAGATGTCCGGCGGTCAGCGTCAGCGGGTTCTGATCGCGCGAGCGCTGGCGCAGGCAGCGGATCTCGTGCTGTTCGACGAGCCGACGTCGTCGCTCGATCCCGAGCATCAACTCCATGTCATGGAACTGATCCGCGGGCTCGTCGATCGGGGGAGGGGTGTCGCGGTCGTGACCCACGACTTCAATCTGGCCTCGCAGTTCGCCGATCGCGTCGTGCTCCTGGCGGACGGAACCGTCGTTGCCGACGGGCCCGTGGGGGACGTGCTGTGCGAAGGCGTGCTGACCGAGGTCTACGGTGGGCGCCTCTGGTTCGGCCACTTTCCGGGGCACCCGGAGCGACCGCTCGTGGTGCCCGATCGCGGCTGAGCGGGTATCGCGATCGCGTGCGACCGCGCAGAATGGGGGGCTCATGCGCCTCTCGTCGATCTCTCTCGCCGTCCTCGCGACGGTCGGGCTCCGGGCCCAGACGCCGTTCCCGCTGACGATCAGCGACGCGACGGGCTCGACGACCGTCGCGTTCCACCAGGGCGCGCTCGAGACGTCGCCGACGTCCGGGTTCGTGGCGCGGGCGGACTTCGGCGCGACCGCGGCGGCAGCGTGTGATGGTGACGTGTTGTTCACGCACGCCTGCTTCTGGCGTGTCGTCGGTGACGCGCGCCTGCAGCAGTTCTACGACGCTGGCAACGCCGGCGATCAGGGTGGCGTCACGAGCACGACGATGCCGGATCGGTTCTCGGTCCGGTGGCCCGACGCCGCGAACGCCGGCGTGCTCGACGCGACCTGGGACGCCGAGGTGGCGGCGTTCGGTGAGGACTGCGGCCAGGTCGAGCACACGTGGAGCCTGACCAACACGAGCGCCCTGCCGATCGTGCTCGAGTTCTACGCCTACGCCGACGTGGACTTCGCGGTGAACTTCTTCAACGAGACGTCACCGAACTCGGCGAGCGACCGGCACATCGTGCAGCTGCCCAGCAGCGTCTCGGTGCTGTGCCCGGGATTCGCCGAATTCCGCGGCGTGAACCCGACGAGCTGGGAAGTGGCTCAGTGGCCGTCGCTCGAGACCAATCTGACCAGCGGTGCGTTCGTGCCGCTCGCCGACGCGGGTCTGCCATTGGGTATCCCGAACGGCGCCGACTACAGCGGTGTGTTCGGCTGGAGCTTCTCGCTCGCGCCCGGCGCGACCGCACAGGCGGTCTACTACCTGGGGCACAACGTCGTCCAGTGCGACGCACAGGCGACGGTCACGCACTACGGCACGGCCCATGGCGTCACGTCGCTGACGACCGCGGACCTGCCGACGATCGGTTGCCCGCTGCGCTTCGACCTCACGGGCCCCGCCAACGCGATGGCCGGCCTCCTCGTGGGTTCGCAGACGTCGGGTGCGCTGCCCGGGTGCCCGCAGAGCATCCTCGTCAACCCGTTCGGCACCGTCGGCGTGACGCTCGACCCCGCCGGCCTCGGCATCATCGACCTCCCGCCGACGCGCTCGCCAGTGTTCTGTGGGCTGTCGTTCGCGTTCCAGTTGCTCGCGTTGAGCGCGGGCGAACCGTGCTTCCCGTTCCAGAACAGCGACGGGGTGCAGTTGACGTTCGGCAATCCGTGACGGCTCCCGCCGTCGGATTCAGCGCGTGAGGAGCCCGTCGACGATCGGGCCGACGCCGTGACGCAAGGGATCGACGCAGGGTAGCCCGGTCGTGCGCGCGAGGGTTGCGATGCAGGTCTCCGCCTCCGACGCCGGGAGAGCGCGCGTGTTGATCGCGACGGCGACGACACGTGCGCGCGGTTCGGTCAGCCGCGCGGCGCGTTCGTTGGCCTCGATACACTCGGGCACCGAGGGTAGGCCGCGCCCCGGTGCGCCGCGCATCTCGGTCCGCGTCGGCTCGTGGCACATGACCAGCGCTTCGGCCTGGGAGCCGTGTAGCAGTCCGAGCGACACGCCGGCGTAGGCCGGGTGGAACAGGGAGCCCTGGCCTTCGATCACGTCCCAGTGGTCCGGGTCGTTCGCGGGGGCCAGGCGCTCGGCGGCGCCCGAGATGAAGTCGGCGACGACGGCATCGATCGGGATGCCCTCGCCGGCGATGAAGATCCCGGTCTGGCCGGTCGCACGGAAATCGGCGCGGACACCGCGCTCGCGCAGTTCGCGCTCGATCGCGAGCGCGGTGAACATCTTGCCGACCGAGCAATCGGTCCCCACCGTCAGCAGGCGACGACCCGGACGGGGTGCGCCGCGTCCGACGTCCAGATCCGAGGGCGGCACGCGCACCTCATGGAGCGTTCGGCCCAGCCGCGACGCCTCGTCGCGCAACTCGGGGATCGACGCGAGGTGAGTGTGCAGACCGCTCGCGAGGTCGAGGCCGGCACGGAGTGCGTCGTGCAGTGCTCGCGTCCAACTCGGGTGGATCACGCCGCCGGCATTGGCGACGCCCACGACGAGCGTTTTCGCGCCGGCCGCCACGGCCTCGGTCGGGGTCATCCGCGGCAGTCCGGTCGTCGCGCCACAACCGTCGAGCGCGAACTCGCCGACGCAGGAATCCGGTCGCCAGTGCGCGACGCCGGTCGCGGTCTTGGCGACTGCGTCGTCGGCGGCGTCGCCGAGGAACAACAGGTAGGGGGGCTCGATGCGGGGCACGCCGAGCAGGTTAGAGGTCGTGTCGTCGCGCCGCCAGACCGACGGCCAACGCGAGGATCGCCGCGACCACGCCCGCGATCGTCCACAGCGCGGTCGGTCCCAGTTCGCCGTAGATCCAGACCGCCGTCGCCGGGGCGATGCCGTGCGCGAGCGAGTAGCTGAGGGTGTAGACGCCCATGTAGCGCCCACGGTTCGCGCGCCCTGCGCGGCTCGCGACGAACGCGCCGGTCAGCGGGGACTCCATCATCTCGGCCACGGTCCAGAGCGTGACGCTGAACACTGCGAACGGCCAGCCGACGCCGAGCAACAGCACGAAGCAACTGGCCGAGACGAGCCAGCCCGAACCCGCGATCCAAGGCAAGCGCTTCCGGTCGCCGAGGCTCTGCACGAGGATCATCTCGAACAGCACGATCAGCAGCGGGTTCAGCGCGAAGACCCGGCCGATCTCCTCCTCGCTCATCCCGAACTCCTCGTCGAGGAACAGCGTGCCGGCCGTGAACCACTGCACGACGATGAACGCCAGCATGCCGGTGTTGAAGACGAGCAACAGGAACAGCCGGTCGCGCCACGGCGAACGCGTGTCGTTCTCGGGCGCGACGTCTTCCTCGACGGGCGCGACGACGCGACCGCGCAGCAGGATCGAGACGAGCACCGCGGTCAGGAGGCACACCCCGCCCTCGACCCAGAACACGAGCCGGTAATCGATCTCGGCCAGTTCCCCGCCGATCAGCGGTCCGAGGCCGCAGCCGAGGTTGATCGGCAGGCGGAAGAACGCGAACGCCTGAGCCCGCCGCGCCGGCGGGCACGTCGACACGAGCAGCGTCGACGCGGCCGGCCGGAACGCGGTTCCGGCGACGCCGACCAGCGCCATCAGCAGGAACAGCGGGGGCAGGTCGGGGGCCAGCGGCAGCGCGATCAGCGCGGCGCCATTGATCGCGAGCGCCGCCCCCTGCACGGTCACCGCGCTCATCCGATCGCACAACCAGCCGCCGAAGTACGCGCCCACCGCGTTGCCGATCCCGTAGCACAGCAGCAGCGATCCGATCACGGCTTCGTCGAAGCCGAGCACCTTCTTGAAGTACAGCGTCTGGAACAGCAGCACCATCTGTCCCATCCGGTGCACGAGCGTGATGGCCGCGAGCAGCCAGGTCGCGCGTGGGAAACCCGACAGGGCTTCGCGGTAGAGCCGCACGTAGGTCCCGAACAAGCGCGTCACGAGTCGACGGAGGATAGCGTCTCGCCGGGTGATCGCTTGCGTCGAATCGCCGCGCCCGCCACGATGGGGCGCGCCCCGCGGGTCAGCGCGGCCAGGCGAAATGAAACCATGCTTCTTCGAGGTCACCGAGGGTGACGATGGGTGGGTCTCGGCGGCGGTTCTCGTGACCGACGCGACGACGCGACCGCTCGAGTTCCGGGTGACCGACGCGGTCCACACCGACGACGTGCAGCGGGTGCTCTACGGCGAGATGTTCGAAGGGCACCTCTACGGCACCGTGCTCGCCGCACCATTGCTCGAGGCGTTGCGCGAGAAGCCCGACGTCCTGCTCGTGCGGGACCAGCGGTTGTTGGCGCTGCACGGCGAGTCCGAGCTGCCGGTGCTCTGGATCGGTCGCGACGAGAACGATGGGGGCGTCGTCGTCGGTTTCCGTGGCGACGAGGCACCACTGCACGAGCTCCGCTCGAAGCTCGGCGAAGCCGTGCGCGGCAAGGACCTGCTCGAGCCGTTCGCGCGGATCGCGGCGGCGCTCGAGCGAATCCGAACCGACGAGCTACGGGCACGGGCGTAGCCGAATTGGTCCGCTTTCGGGATCGTCATCTGCGACGCGCCGTGCGCCGGTTGCGGGTCGGCGTCCAGGAGCACGACGTCGATCTCGTTCGCGGCGACGCGAGGTCGCTCGCGACCCGGCTCGAGATGAACCCCGCGCGCGTCGGTCCGGACCTCGCGAGTCGACTCGAGGCCCCGGCAACCTTCGGCGGGAGATTCCGCGATCCCGGTGAGCCCCTGGCGCGCGCGACGCGCGGTCGGCCGCGCAAGGCCTACCGCGAGCACAAGCTTCCAGGTCGGACCGTCTGTCAGGCGCCACCGATCCAGGACTTGCTGCTGCCGATGCTCATGCCGCCGGTTGCGCTCGACTTCGACGGCCCGGCCGAACTGCCGCACCGGCTGTACCACTACCAGCGCGACGGGATCGAGTTCCTGCGCTCGCACGAGTCGGCCCTGCTAGCCGACGAGATGGGCACCGGCAAGACCGTGCAGAGCACGGTGGCGATGCGACTCCTGTTCCGCACGCAGCGGATCCGCGCGGCGCTCGTGCTGTGCCCGTTGAGCTTGCTCGGAGTGTGGGACCGTCACCTCGCCGAGTGGGCGCCCGAGCTGTCGGTGACCGTCGTGCACGGCAACGCCAAGGTGCGTTGGCGCGACTGGCGCTGTCCGGCGCACGTGTTCGTGACGACGTACGACACGCTGCGCGGGGACCTCGCCGACGGCGGGGTCCTCGGTCGCGACCGTGCGGCGGAGTTCGACCTGCTTCTGCTCGACGAGGCGCAGACGATCAAGAACAGCGGCAGCGGGCGCACGGCGGCGGTGCGGGCGGTGCCGGCGCGGTACCGTTGGGCGCTGTCGGGTACGCCGGTCGAGAATCGGCTCGGTGATCTGGTCTCGTTGTTCGGCGTGTTGCGGCCGGGCCTGTTGCGCGCAGACGACCTCACGGCGGCGGAGGCCTCGAACCTGATCGGACCGTTCGTCAAGCGCCGGACCAAGGCCGAGGTCATGACCGAGCTGCCGCCGAAGATCCGGCAGGACCAGTGGCTCGAACTCGACGCGCAGCAGCGCGTCGCCTACGAGCGGGCCGAGAAGCAGGGTCGGGACGACATCGAGCGGCTCGGCGACGACTGCAGCCGCGTGCACATCTTCTCGGTCATCACGAAGCTCAAGATGATCTGCAACTTCGCGCCGAACGCCGACACGAGCCCGAAGTTGCGCGCCGTGGAGGCACAGCTCGAACAGATCCGCGCGAGCGGCAAGAAGGCGCTCGTGTTCACGCAGTGGCTCGACGCCGGCGTCGATCGCATCGCCAAGGCGCTGGCGCGGTTCGGGGTCGTGAAGTTCGACGCGCGGCTCGACTCCGCGGCGCGCGAGGCCGCGATCGCGCGGTTCCGCGAGGATCCCGAGATCAGCGTGTTCGTCGCGACCGTCAAGAGCGCCGGCGTCGGCCTCACGCTGACCGAGGCGAGCTACGTCATCCACTTCGAT
>JAGQQZ010000570.1 GCA_020425915.1 Planctomycetota bacterium
TCGCCGTCGATCCCGGCGGAGCCGATTCGGACCGCCGTCGGGCCGAACAGCACATCGGCGACGTCGTCGAGTCGCACGGGTCGGACCGGGTCCTCACGAACGATCGCGGAGCCGAGATCCTCGGCCGACTCGATCAGGCCACGAATCGCGATCACTGGCCCGGTCGCACCGAGTTCGAGCGTGCTCCCGGCGGCGGCGACGTTGGCTCCCTGTACGGCATCGGCGACGTCCTCGATCGTGACGTCGAACGCGCGCAGCTTGTCGGCGTCGACCGTCACCTGCAGTTCCGACGGCTGCCCGCCGATCGCGGTGACCTGCGCGATCCCTGGCACCGACAGCAGGCTGGGCAACAGCTCGCGATCGACGATCCGTCGCAGCGTCACGGCGTCGGTCGAACCGTCGCGGCTCCGCAGACCGACGAGCTGGATCTGCCCCATGATCGAGGCGATCGGCGCGAGCTCTGCGTGGATGTCCTCGGGCAGTGCCGAGCTCGCGAGTTGGAGTCGCTCGCTGACGATCTGGCGCGCGTCGAGCAGGTCGGTGTCCCATTCGAAGTCGATCTGCACGACCGACAGGCCGCGCGAGCTCGTCGAACGGACCCGCAGCACGCCCGTCGCCCCGCCGACCGCCCGCTCGATGGGGCGTGTCACGAGGTTCTCGACGCTCTCGGGCGAGAGGCCATGAGCGTCGGTGAGGATCGACACGACGGGTCGGTCGAGGTTCGGCAGGACGTCGATCGAGGTCCGGGAGATCTGCAGCGCGCCGAGGACCGCGACCATGACCGAGGTCGCGACCACGAGCATCCGGTTGCGGAGCGAGAAGGCGAGGATCTGTTCGAGCATCGCGATGCCTCACATTCCGTGGGAGTGTCCGTGACCGGCCGGCTCCTCGTCGCCCTGGCGGAGCGCGAGCCGCAGCGCGAAGGCGCCGCGCACGACGACGCGGGCACCGTCGGGGATCGAGCCGACCCCGCTCGCCGGGATGACCGCGAACTCGGCGTCCTGGTGCAGCGGGACCACCTCGTGGGTCTCGAAATGGTCCTCGTGTTGCAGCAACACGACCGTGGCCGCGCCGTCCTTCAGCAGGGCCTCACGCGGCAGGACGTAGCTGTTCTCGAAGCGAGCGACCGGGGCGTGCAACGCGTAGCGGACGCCCGGTTGGATCGACCACGTGCGGGATCCTGGCGTGGTGCGCGCGTTCGCGACGTCGACGATCGCCTTCGTCCGGCCGTCGGCGCGTCGGTCGACGAACGCGACCTTCGCGTCCTCGACGACCGGGCCGCTCCCCGGGATCAACGGCCGCAGCGTGCACGGCGCGCTCGAATTGGCGAGCTCGGTCACGATGCCGATCTCGCGCCCTTCGGGTAGCAACTCGAGCCAGAGTCGCCGCTGGTCGCGGAGTGTCGCGACGGTGTCGCCGGCCTCGACGCGGGCGCCGGTGCGCACCACGACGTCGATGACGTCCCAGTCCGGAGCGTCGTCGGGGGCGCGGATGCCGAACGCGGGGTCGAGCGCGCCGGCCCGGACCAGTCGGTCGAGCTCCGCGAGCGTCGTGCCGCGTTGCAGCAACGCGCCGAGCGCCTCGATGTGCGGCCAGGCGTTCTTCGCCTCGCGCAGCCATTGCGTGACGTCGGGCGTGAGCAGGTCGCCGGCCGCGAGCTCGCCGAGTGTGGCGACGCAGAACGGGCGATCACGAATCGCTTCGGGGAGCGCCAGGTACACCGACTCCGCACTCTCGGTCCAGATCCCGTTGTGGGTGAGTGCGCGCTTCCAGCGGGCCGCGCTGACCGGCGGGAGGTGGCCGCCACCGATCACCGCCTCGATCTGCTCCTTCGAGAGCCCGTGACGCGCGAGTTCGTGGCGTGCGTGTTCGTAGGCCATCTCGGCCCGACGCAGCGCGTACCGCAACTCGATCTCCCGCTCGCGCGGGACGACCGGTTGGTCGCCGGTGAACGTCTCGATGCGGGCGAGTTCGGCCTGCGCGATCGCGAGTTCGCCCGCGGTGCGGCGGACGGCGAGCACGGCCGCGTGGCGCTCTTCCTGCCCGGGCTGCAGGATCTCCGACGTGAACTCGAGTCGGACTCGGCCGATGCTGTCGCGGATCATCGTGACCACGTCGTGGCCGGCGGGGACGACGTCGCCGGCGCGAGTCCGGAGCGCGTCGACGAACCCACCGACCGGCGCGAACAACGCGCGCGTCGCCTCGGGGGGCGTCGTGATCGTGCCGAACACGCGGTGGGTCGCCGCGAACGGTCGCGGTTCCGGCTGCTCGATCACGACTCCCAGTCGCGTCAGCGTCGCGGACGAGAGCGCGGGCCCTTCGTCGTCCGGTTCCGGCTCCGAGCCGTGATCGTGCTCGGCACCCGACGCGTGCGAGTGTCCGTGTTCCTTGGCCGGGTCGGCTTGCTTGGCAGCAGCGGTCGTCTCGGCGGGCATCGCGCGGGGCGGCGCGACCTGCCAGCCGACGAGGATGCCGAAGCCGGTGCAGGCGACCGCCGCGGCGATCTTCAGCCAGTCGGTGGGGCGGATCATCGAGAGGTCTCCTGGTTGCGGAGTTCGACCGAAGGCATCGTCGAGCCCTCGATTCGGAGTAGGGGGGTTCCGGTGATTCGTTCGAGTTCGCCCCACGCGGCGTGTAGCGCGCGCAAGGCCGTCAGTTGTTCGAGGTTGGCTCGACGCGCGGATTGTGCGGCGAGCAGAAGGTCCATCGTGTCGGCGCGGCCGGCGTCGATCGCACGCCGCGCGAGGTCGAACGCGCGACGCGCGATCGGTCCGACGCGCTCGCGCTGGATCCGCAACTGCTCGATCGCGAGCCGCAGTCGGGCGACGGCGCCCTCCAGTTCGGTGAGTGCACGGTTGAGGTATCGCTCGTACAGCAACGCGCACCGCGAACGCTCGGCGCGTGCCGTGGCGATCTCCAGCTGGTTGCGATCGAACAGCGGAAGTTCGATGCCGAGCGACAGCCCGACGACGGTGCGGGTCTCGCCGATCTCGCCGCCGACCGACGGTCCGATCCGGAGATCGGGGTACTGCTCGGCGATCGCGAGTCTGAGTCGCCCTTCCGCGATCGCATGGTCGGCGCGGAGGCGCGCGAGTTCGGGGTTGTTCGCGACGAGCGCATCGCGCAGCACGACGGGTTCGGGCGTTGCGACGATGTCGACGACGTCCGGTGGCGCGACGCCCGGCCAATCACCTAGGCTGGTTCCGGTGCGGATCGCGAGATCGGTGTGGAGTCTGGTTCGCTCGCTCTCGAATGCGCCCCGCGCCGCTCGGGCGCGCGCGAGTTCGAGTTCGAACGCGGCGACGCGATCGGCACTGCTGCGACCGGCTTCGACGAGGCGTTCTGCGAGCCCGACCGCGGTCGCCGCGGTCTGCTCGGCATCGGCGAGCGCGAACTCGTAGCGTTCGGCGACGCCCGCATCGAGGAACATCGTGCGCAGCGCCAGCCATTCCTCGCGCAGTCGGGTCACGGCGCCGACGCGTGCCCGTTCGAGTTCGAGCCGGCGCAGCGCATCGCGGCACGCACGCCGGTCTCCGAGCGGGATCGCGAAGCCGATGCCGCCGAGCGGCACGCCGCGTTGGTCGGGCGTGCCACCGTCGAGTGCGTAGTCGTAGCCGATCTCGATCGAAGGGTTCGGCAGTGGTGTGGTGATCGCCGCACGGGCGCGTGCGACCTCGAGGTCGCTCAGAGCGGCCTGGACGTTCGGGCCCCGCTCGAGCCACGTTGTCGCTTCCGCCAGCGTGACGGGTGTGTCGAGACGAGTCGGAGTTCGCCGAGCTTCGAGTTCGGCGAGGATCGCGTCAGGGTCGAGCGGGAGCTCGCGGTAGTCGTCGAACGCGCAGCCGCCGAGGGCTGCGAGCGAGAGTGCGGAAACGGCGATCGAGAATCGGGGTACGGATCGGAACATGGAATCTCCTGGTCGGACGGGCGAGCGCGAAGCGCTGGCCGCGTCAGATCAGGAGGACGACCGTCCGGACGATCCGCAGGTGGTCGGGATCGGTCGGGCCGCGGTTGCGCGGCTCGAGAGCTCGCGTGTCGGCCGCGCGCGGGACCGGGAGCGCGAGGGGGGTCGGCAGCCAGATCGGCGCCGCCGCGGCGACCACGACGACGTCACTCGGGTTCGGTGCGCCTTCGAGCGAGTCGACTTCGAGATCGTGGTGGTCGTCGTCCGGGACCGGGTGGTCGTCGGCGTCGCACGGGCAACCGTGGCCGGTGCCGAGCGCGCCGATGCCGGAGTGCGACTCGTGCACGCAGATCGTCAGACCACCGGCCGGCACGCACGCGGCGAGCATCACGACTCCGATCAGGAGCCAGATCGACAGCGGGTTGGGTCGGAGGGACGAATGCACGGGATCTGCCGGCGGCAATCTACCCATCGGACCGCCGCCCTGCCAGACTGTGGCAAACCGATGATCATCGCTTCGTGGAACGTGAACGGCCTGCGCGCCGCGGCCAACAAGGGCTTTCTGGAGTGGGTCGACGCGTTCGGCCCCGACGTCGTGCTGCTACAGGAGACCAAGGCCCGGGAGGAGGACCTGCCCCGCAAGCTGGTGTCGGTCGACGGCTACGAGCGGCACTTCCACGCCGCGCAGCGCAAGGGCTACAGCGGCGTCGCGGTCTACGCGCGCGAGCGACCCGACGAGTGGTTGGTCGGGATCGGCGACGACGAGTTCGACACCGAGGGGCGCGTGCTGGGTGCGCGCTTCGGCCAACTGCTCGTGGTTTCGGTCTACTTCCCGAACAGCCAGCAGGAGGGCCGTCGCCTCGACTACCGGCTCGCGTTCAATCGGCGCTTCGCGCAGTTCCTCGACGAGCATCGGCAGGCGGGACGGTCGGTCGTCATCGGCGGCGACTTCAACGTCGCACACGAGGAGATCGACATCGCGCGGCCGAAGTCGAACACGAAGAACCCCGGTTTCCTGCCCGAGGAGCGCGCGTGGATGAGCGAGTTCCTCGACGACGGCTGGGTCGACACGTGGCGTCGACGCAACCCGGATCGCGCCGACGTGTACTCGTGGTGGAGTTACCGCTTCGGCGCGCGCGGGAAGAACATCGGCTGGCGGCTCGACTACATGTGCGTCGACGAGTCGCTGTGGCCGCGCGTCGTCGGCGCCGAAGTGCTGCACGAGGTGCTCGGTTCCGACCATTGCCCGGTCACGCTCGAACTCGAAGTGTCCCCCTGAGAGGACACTCGAGAGATTCGTCGGATTCGTTGGAACAACGACGGCCCGCGCCCGGTCCGAGCGCGCGTTATGATGGCCTCCATGCGCACCCCGATCCTGGTTCCTCTCCTCGCGATCGCGACTCTCGTCGGTTGTGCGAACCGTCCGGACTCGACGGCCGCCGAGATCCGCGCGGCGATGCAGCCGTACGAAGACCTCAAGCAGCAGAAGGCCGAACTCTGGGAGTTGGGCTTCGAGCCGCAGGAGTTCGAGTTCGAGGGCCAGGGCAAGGTCACCGTGACGAACTGGTCGCTGACCGGCTGGCCGGGTGAGGTCTACGTCAACGCCGAGATCCGCTACGAGAACACGACCGACGAACCGGTCACGCACGCGATCGTCTGGCTCGAGGTGCTCGACGCGGACGGCAACGTCGTCGGCTCGACCGCGCAGCGACTGTTCAACCCGCTCGGCTACTCGATGTGGCCGGGCACGTTCCACTCCGGCGCGAAGCTCCGAGCGCCGACCAACGACGTTCACCTCGACCCGCGCGGTTGGCAGTGGGGCATCGCCTGCACCGCGTTGCACGACGACGATCCGGGGACCAAGCCGGTGCTGATCATCGGTCCGGAAGACCAGCGCGTGCGTGGGTTCGGTTCGAGCACGCCGCGGTCGACGCGCAACACGAGCCGGGGTTACTCGCGCCCGACGCAGCGGCCGGCGCAGCCTGGTTACTCCTATTGGGAGAGTCAGGGCGTGCAGAACTATCGCTGAGTGGCGGCGCTCTGCTCGCGAA
>JAGQQZ010000571.1 GCA_020425915.1 Planctomycetota bacterium
CATGCTGGCGACCGAGTTCGCGTTCGCGGACCGCGAGCGCGGCCTCGAACATCGTCGCTGCACGATCGAGTTCGTTCTTGGCGAACGCGGCGCCGGCGACCCTGACCGCCGCCTCGACCGTGCGCAAGTCACTCGTCCCGAACATCTCGCGCCGCAAAGCCCAAGCCTGTTCGAATTGTCGCTCCGCCTCGCTCGGAAGACCCAGGCTGACGAACGACGATCCAACCACGAGCCGCAACTCGGCTTCGAGTTCGGGCTGACCACGCAGGCCTCCGACGATGCTCGAGTCGAACTCGTCGAGGAGTTCCCGAACGGTGACGTCCGCCCCGCGCATCGCGTGCGGGTTCGACGCGGAGAGGAGATCGCCAAGGAGATCCACGACGCGCTCGGATCGGTGAGCCGCGGTGGTGGCCTCGAAGGCGCTGCGCTCTGCTCGATTCTTGGCGAGACGCGACTCGCTCCACCCCCATGCGGCCATCCCCAACCCGGCCACCAACGAACAGAGCACGAACGATCCGACCGCGACGGCGCGCCGGTGGCGACGGACGAACTTTCGGATCCTGTATCGCCGACTCGGCGGACCCGCCCTAACTGGCTCGTCTTCCAGGAACCGGCGCACGTCGTCGGCGAACTCCGCGACGGTCTGGTAGCGATGGTCACGGTCCTTCTCGAGCGCGCGCATCACGATCCAGTCCAGCTCCCCGCGCAACAGCGAGCCCAGGTGCCGCACGGTCGTGCCACGCTGCTCGGCAACCGTCGTCGAGCGGTTGCCGAGCGCGCTCAGACGCGTCGACGGTCGTGCCGGATCGACGTCGCGAACGACGCGCAGCATCTCGAGATAACCACGCGCGCGTTGCTCGTCGACCTCGAGCGGCCGTGCTCCGACGAGCAGCTCGTACAGCAGCACGCCCAACGAGTACACGTCGGCACGAGTGTCGACGTCGACGTCCGACAACTCGCTCTGTTCCGGTGCCATGTATTCCGGGGTCCCGACGAAACGACCGTGGGCCGTGAACTCGGTTCGTTCGACGAGTTTGCTCCGGATGGCCTTCGCGATACCGAAGTCGATGACCTTGCACACCGGCTGGCCGTCGACCAGGGTCACCATCACGTTCGTCGGCTTCAGGTCGCGGTGCACGACGCCCTTGTGGTGCGCATGCTGAACCGCCGCACATACTTGCCCGAACAACTCGAGTCGACCCGCCGTCGGCAAGCACGCTCGGTCGCAGTATTCGAGCACCGGAACGCCCGTGACGAGTTCCATGACGAAGAACGGGCGGCCGAGCTCGGTCGCGCCAGCGTCGAGCACACGCGCGATGTTCGGGTGGTCCATGAGCGCGAGCGCGCGCCGCTCCACCTCGAACCGCGCGAGGACCTCGCGCGAATCCATTCCGGGCTTCACGATCTTCAACGCGACTCGCCGGGCGATCGGATCATGTTGCGCCGCGACCCAAACCACCCCGAATCCCCCTTCGCCGATGCGCTCGACGAGTTCGTAGGGACCCATCAGGTCGCCTGGCTGCTCGCCCGGCGACGTGGACTCTTCGAACATCGACCCGCTGTGCGCATGCGCCTCGAGCAGTCGCCGAACCTCGATGGCGAGACGATCGTCTCCCGCGCATGAGCGATCGACGAACGCGTCGCGACCGTCGTCGGGGTGCTCGAGCGCCTCGGTGAAGACGACACGAAGGCGTGCGAAGTCGATCGCTTCCGAATCACCGCTCACGGTCGGATCGAAATCGCGTTGCTGGCGTTCACGCCGAAGGTCGCACCGGGGTCGATCGACCACACCTGGGCGTACAGCGGTGGAACGTTCGACGGCCACGGGCCCGACCACGTCCACGTCCCGGAACCGCCCACGCCGGGTGGACCACCGAACGAGAACGAGATCGACAACGGGATCGTCGGAAGCACCTGGAACTCGCAACCCAACAGCGAAACGACACCATGATCGGAGCCGAACAGCAACGCTCCGGCTGCACTGCCGAGTCCGTTCACGGCTGCGATCGAAACCGCTCCTCCCCCGGTCGGACATCCCGCGGCGACGAGTCTGGGCGAGAATCCGTCCGTTCCGGCGCACCCGACGCCGTGGATCTCGAACGTCCCGCCGCAGGTCGGGACGAGCGCGACGGGCTGAGGCGCCGCGCCCGCGAACGCACCTTCGCCGACGATCACACCATCGTCGTTGATGTCGTTCGCCGCCATGATGACCCAGCCGGAGTTCGGAACGAGCCGGCTGTTGAGGTCGACCAGAACCCCGTCGAGCCACATCACTCCGTGTGGCGAGCTCGGGGAACCGAGCGGCAACGAACTCAGACCGACGATCACACCATGGGCGTTGATCCCGCGCGCGATGCTCGTCTGACCACCGGGCAGCGCGCCTAGTGATTCCGCCACACCGTCGATCCATCGCACGGCGGTCTCGTACTGCAACCCATCGTCATCGAGGTCCGCGGATCCCACCACGATTCCGCTCTCGTCGACGGCGTGGGCCATGCTCGAGAAACCCCAATTGCCGGCGTGGAGATCCGTCATGACTCCGCCGCGCCACATGAACGCGTGCCTTCGCCCGTCGGTCGCGATCGACTGTCCGACCACGACTCCCTGGTCGTTGATGTCGTTCGCGATGCTGTGCCCAACTCCGGGTCCGACCAGCGAGCCGATATCCGTGACGTGACCCGCCGCGTCCAACACGAACGCGCGACCCGCGAGTTGCTGCGCGTCGCGACCCCAGCCGAGGATTCGGCCGTAGGCATTGGCATC
>JAGQQZ010000572.1 GCA_020425915.1 Planctomycetota bacterium
CCCGAGCGGAGGAAGCTCGGTGCTCCGACTCAGTTCGACTCGGTCGTCTTCGAAGGCTGCGACTCCGCCTTCTTCTCCGACCCACGCGCCACTTCGAGCGCACCCTGCATGTTGCCGAACGAGACCTCGAGCTCGGCGTTGCGCGCCGACTCCGCCGGGGCGAGCAGCACGCGCAGGCGCGAGTGCTTCTTCTTGACCGTGTCGAGGCTGAGCTTCCAGGAGAACACCATCGACTCGTCCTTCTCGTTCTGGAGGTTGACGCTCCAGACGAGGTCCTCGCCGATCGTGAAGTAGAGCGCGTACATGCCCTTCGGCACGTTGGTCCCACCGATCTGCAGCGGCGAGTCCGCGCGCAGGGAGCCGAGCGGCTGCGTCGGCGCGACGCGGTTGACGTGTTCGCGGACGCGACCGCCGTTCTCCTTGTCCATGACGCGGGTCATGAACTGGCCGTCGGCCCAGGTGATCGCCGTGTACTCGACGACGAAGTCGACGCTCTTGTCGTCGCTCGTGAACGTCTGGGTCAGCATCGGCGCGTTGTGGTTGGTGCCGCCCATCTTCTGGGCGAAGGCCGGAGTGCCGAGAGCGAGCGCGAACGACAGCAGAGTGATGGCAGATTTCATCGGTTGGGGGGGTTGGGTTGGGGAATGGGGTCCCGATCCTACGACTGCGCGGCCAGAAGGTCCCGGTCAGTTCGCCGAGTCGTCCGTCGGCTGCGCTGGCGCGCCGCGAGCGCGGCCGGTACGCGTGGGATCGCCCGGATCATGGCTTGAAACTGGAGCCGGAGATCCGTCCATCGAGCGTCCTTGACCGCGTTCCAGGGGGCGTGGATCGCGTGGGAGATCGTCCAGCCGAGGTCCGTGACGCTGCGGAGGAAGAACAGCTCGCGGTTGCGCTGGTTCAGCAGCTCGACCGACCGGTGGCCGAACACCTTGGAGGACGTGCCGCGGTGCACGTGATGGACGACTGCGTCCGGTGTGAACACCACGCGCCAGCCGCGCTTCCACGCCGCGTAGCTCAGGCTGACGTCCTCCATGTAGCACGGCGCGTAGAGCGTCTCGAATCCGCCGAGTGCCTCGTACTTCCGCCGGTCGAACGCGGAGCTGCCGCCGCCGGCCCACAGTGCCGGCTCGTCGCCGACACCGGCCGCCATCGGGATCTGCTCCTGCCGGAACACGCCGCGCTTGTAGAAGAAGCGGGTGCGGCCGGTCTCGACCTGCTCACCGTCCATCTCGATCCGGGCGGTGACGGCGAACAGGTCCGGATCGCCGAAGCGGTCGAGCAGCGCCGGCAGGAAGTCCGGCTCGACGACCATGTCGTTGTTGAGGAACACGAGCACGTCCTTGTCCTCCGACACGTGCTCGACACCGGCGCGATTCCCGCGGATGAAGTGCCGGTTCTCCGGCAGGCGGATCACGCGGGCCCACGGGAACTCCCGCTCGACGAACTCCGCCGAGCCGTCGTCACTCCCGTTGTCGATCACGAGGACCTCGTGATCGCCCGGCGTTCGCTCGACGGTCGTGCGTACCGACGGCAGCAGGTCGCGGAGGAAGTCGATCCCGTTCCAGTTGAGGATCAGGAGCGACGCGTTGCGATTCCGCGGCGATTCGTCGTCGACGACGCGGCGCCCGGCGAGCACGAACGGCGCGCAGAGGAGGTCGACGAGCAGCGTGAGCAGGAGCGTGGGGAGAGAATACGCCCACAGCAGGCACGCGACCGGGAGTCGCCAGGCGAACGTCACGAGCCGCCGCTCTTCAGCCGCTCGATCTCCTGACGTGCCTCGTCGAGCAGCTCGATCACGTGCAGACTCTGGCGCGACATCGCGTCGAGTTGGTCGCGCTTGCGCTCGAGTTCGGTGCGGAGCGCTTCGTCTCCCGACGCGATCGCCGCCTCGATGGCGTCGAGCCGGCTCTCGATCGCCTCGAGGCGCGCGAGGATGCTGCGGGACAGGAACACGGCGCCGGATCGTAGCGGCGTCCGGTCGCGTTTGCAGCTACGCTCGCGCCACGATGTACACGACAGAGACCGACGGCAACACGACGATCCTCCGTCTCGAGCACGGCAAGGCCAACGCCCTCGACCTCGAACTGCTGCAGGCCGTTGACGAGCAGTTGCGGGAGTTCGAGGCTAGCGACCAGCGCGCGCTCGTCGTCACCGGGACCGGTTCGGTGTTCTGCGCCGGTGTCGACCTGTTTCGATTGCTCGAGGGTGGCGACGCCTATCTGGCTGGCTTCCTCACGACGTTGAATGCCTGCTTCCGCCGGTTGGTCTCGATCGAGAAGCCGATCGTCGCCGCTGTGAATGGCCATGCGATTGCCGGAGGCTGCTTGCTCGCGATCGCGTGCGACCTCCGTGTCATGGCGGAAGGCCGGGGCAAGGTCGGGGTCACCGAGTTGTTCGTCGGCGTCCCGTTCCCGGCGATCGGGCTCGAACTCCTGCGCGCGGCGCTCGCACCGCGGGCGTTCCAGGACCTGACCCTGACCGGTCGACTGTGCGGCGCCGACGAGGCAGCCTCGCTCGGGCTCGTCCACGAGGTCGTCGCCACAGACGGCGCGATGCCGCGCGCACTCGAGCTCGCGGCCCACATGGGATCGGTGTTGCCCGAGACGTTCGCATTGACGAAGCGCCAGATGCGGCGTCCGCTGCTGGCAGCGTTGGACGGTGGTCTCGCCGCTCACGACGAGGATGTCGCGGCGCGATGGCGGGACCCCGAGGTCCACGCGACGGTTCGCGAGTTCCTCGACGCCACGATCGGCAAGCGTCAGTAGAGCCGCTCGATCTCGTCCACGTTCTCGGCGAGCGTCTTGACCCGCGGCAACGCCGCGCGATACCGCTCGAGGCGATCTGGTTCTCGTTCGAGCCGCTCGAGTCGGCTCGCGAGCGCGTCTACGTCGTCGCGCGGGAAGAGGTCGCCGTTCACCTCGTCCTCGACGATCTCGGCGATCCCGCCGAGGTCGGTCGCGACGACCGGCACACCGCCAGCGAACGCTTCCAGGACGACGAACGGCGTGTTCTCGTACCAGCGGGACGGCACCGCGAGCACGTCGATCTCGCGGAGCGCATCGCCGAGGCGCTCGCGCGGGAACGGACCCCGGAACGAGATGCGATCGTCGGCCGCGGCCCGCTCGGCTAACGTCGCGGAGAACTCGGCGAAGTCCGACGTCCGGCCGTGGATCGACAGTTCGAGGGCGCCTGGCGTACGTAGGAATGCCTCGACGAGCAGGTCGACGCCCTTGTGCTCGGCGATCGACCCGAAGTAGCCGACCCGCAATGGGGCGGAGGGATCCCGAGCCGGCCGCTCGGTAGGCGGGGTGCCGAGTCTGGCTGGATCGACGCCGTACCGGATCACCTCGATCCGATCCGCTGCGTAGCCGTTGTCGAGGAACACGCGCCGGAGGAACTCCGAGGGTGCGACGACGTGACGGGCGAGTTCGAGCTGGCGCTGCAGATAGGCCGGGCGCTCGGCGAACGTCGCCGCGCGGGCGAGTGCGTCACGGCCGGGCGTGCTCGGCAGGTCGGCCGCGGTGGCACGTGCGCGGGCTGCGTCGATCAGGTTCTCGCGGCGGAGTTCGTCGGCGAGCCACGGCTGCACGCATTCGATGCAGCCGAAGCCGTGTTCGGGTGGCCCATCGCAGAGCGATCCGTCGCCACGCGTGAGCACGACGCGCGGGCAGAGAAACCAGAAGTCCATGAGGTGGACGACCGATGGGATCCCCAGCGCCGCACACTCGGACAGCAGGTTCGCGCCGAGGTGGCGCAGATGGAACGCGTGGACGACGTCCGGCCGTCGGGCCCGCAGGTGGTCGGCGAACCTCAGTCCGGCGTACGGATGGTGGTACTCGAGCTTGGAGAAGTCGCGCCCGAGATGCATCCAGTGGCGGAATCGCACGACCGGTAGACCTTCTACGGTCTCGTGTCGCTCTTCGTAGAACGGTTCGCGCTCGGCGAAGTCCGGGTCGAGGCAGTAGACCTCGACGTCGTGTCCGCGTCGCTGCATCTCCTTCGCGATCGCGAAGACGTACTGTTCCGTGCCCGTGAAGTAGTCGGGCAGGAACTGGTGGACGACGTAGGTGACCCGGCGCTGCACGCGACAGAGCCTACACGACGGCGTAATCTCTCGGCATGCTTGGTTCGCGTTCCGATGTCGCGCGACGCGTGCGTCGATCTCTTCGGATCCGCGCGATCGCGGATTGCGTGCCGTCCGTGGCGAAGGTCGTCGTCGACGTCGGTACCGACCACGCCCGTCTGCCGCTCGAACTGCTACGCCGAGGCTTCACGGGGAGGATCGTCGCGACCGATCTGCGCAGTGGACCGTTGGAGCAGGCACGGCGCACGCTGCGCGCGGACCCGGCCGGTGGTCGCATCGAGCTTCGTCGGGGCCGAGGCCTCGAGCCGATCGAGTCCGGCGAGGCCGACGTCGTGTGCATCGCGGGCCTGGGCGGTTCGAACATCTGCGAGATCCTGGCCCAGGGCTTCGGCAAGCTCGTGCGGACACGACGCCTCGTGCTGAATCCGCTGCGCGACGAGCGCCTGGTCCGCAGCTGGCTGTGTGGGGTCGGTTGGCGGCTCGTGGAGGAACGTCGTACGAGCGAGCGAGGATACGACTACGCGATCCTGGTCGCGGCCCCGGGCGACGGCGAGGCGTGAATTCAGACGATGCGGAGCGGCTCCGCGTCGGCGCTCGCGATCACGAACTCGACACCTTCGCACGCGCGATCGAGTCGCTCTCGCAGCCGCGGCAGGTAGCCGCGTTCGGTGTTCGTGTGATCACACAGGATCACGCTGGTGCCGCGTGCGAGCGCGGCGAGCACGTCGTGGTGCCGCATCTCGCCGGTCCAGTACAGGTCGGCCGGCTGCTCGCCGATGATCGAACCGCCGGAACCGGCGCAGAGTGCGATCGTGCGGATCGTCTCGCCGGACGCGTGATCGTCGGAGGCCGCGACGCGCACGCGATCGAGGCCGAGGTGGCGCTTGATCGTCTCCGCGCACTCCGAGAGTCGCATCGGGGAACGAAGACGGACCGATCGTCCGATCGCGATGCCGTTCGGGGTCGGCGAGGGGATCGGCTCGCGTTCCGCGTCGGTGAACGCCGTGCAGAGCCAGTCGTTGACGCCGTCGTGGGCGGCGTCGAGTGCGGTGTGTGGGGAGTAGATCGAGAGCCCGGCACGAATCGCCCGGAGCAGCACGCGTTCGTGGGCCAGGTCGTTGCCGAGCCGCTTCAGCGGTCGGAACCACGGGGGGTGGTAGGCGACGACGAGTTGGCTCCGGTTCGCGAGCACTTCGTCGAGGACCGATTCGGTCAGATCGATCGTCAGCGTGCAGCGCTCGATCTCGCGGACGTCGGGTGACTCGACGATCAGGCCGGTGTTGTCCCAGTCCTCGGCCAGTTCGAGCGGTGCGATCCGTTCGAGTGCGTCGAGGACGGCGGCGAGGGGTCTTGGCATGGGCTAGTCGGAGTCGGAATAGCTCAGCGCGCGGCGTTCGCGTTGGTAGGTGCCGTCGTCGCGGCGCCGGTATGCGTGGCACCCCTGCATCTCGCCACCGTAGACGTGCACGGTGACGGCGACGTCGTCGTCGACGTTCTCGATCACGTGGTAGTCGAACGGGGGGATCAGCGAGCCCGCCATCCCCTTGCCGGCCTTGATCTCCTCGACCTGGTCGAACGAGACGATCTCGTCGGATGGGGCCCCGAGCAGGTCGTAGGAGACGACGCGGATCTCGCCCTGGTAGACGCACTCGACGCACCAGTTGCCGTCGTGATCGTGGATCGGAGTGCCCTGACCGGGCGCCCAGACCATGATGACGACGGCGTAGCGGTCGGTCTTGTGGAGCAGGCGGCGTGCGTAGCCATTCGCGCACGTCGCGACGAGTTCCTCGGGCAGCACGAGGCCGTTCGAGCCGATCGCGTCGATGAGCGCGCGCTTCACGCCCTCGCACGTCGCGGCTTCGTCCGGTCGTAGGGTCGCCTCGTCGAGGCGCGCGATCAGGGCTTGGACGGTCGACGGGAACTCCACGCCGACAGGTCTACCCGGACGTCGTGGATCGGCGCAAGGCTCAGCGCGGTGCCGCGAGGCAACGACCGTCGAGTTTGCCCTCCACCGAGAACTCGAACGATCCGCCGTTCGGCAACGCACTCGTGTCGAGCGAGACGTCGCCGCCGGTCACGCGCAGGCCGACGGTGGTCCGGAGCGCGCCGCAATGAACGACGGAGAGCGACGGGAAGTCGGCGGCGTTCCAGCGGACGTGCAGGGTGCCGTCGGTCTCCGACCATTCGAGGTCGTCGCTCGCGACCACCGGCGGCGCC
>JAGQQZ010000573.1 GCA_020425915.1 Planctomycetota bacterium
GACGGTCCCGACTCCGGAACCGCTCGGTCGGAGGGGGGCACCGCACACCCCGCGAGTATCGGGGCGAGGAAGATCGAGAGGGCACGCGGCAGGATCGTTCGGTTCGGGTTCATGGCTGGTTCGGATCGGCCGGGGAAGGTCCGACCCGACGCCAGCGCCGGAACCGAACTCCCCGCGGATCAGGACACGCGCACGACGATCTTTCCGAACACCTCCCGCCCCTCGAGCGCCTCGTGGCCCTGCGCGATCTCGTCGAACCCGATCACGCGATCGATGACCGGGCGCAGGCGACCGCTCTCGAACAAGCGCAGGATTCGCGGCATCGAGCCGAGGCTGCCGCCGGTGCTGCCGACCAACGCGATGTTCTTGAAGAACAGCTCGTGCAGGTTGATCTCGACCTTGCCACCGGTCGTCGCGCCGCAGGTCACGAGTCGTCCGCCCCACTTCAGGCAACGGACGCTGCGCTGGAAGGTCTCACCGCCGACGTGCTCGAACACGACGTCGACGCCGCGGCGGTCCGTCAGTTGCTTGACCGACTTGGCGAAGTCCTCCTTCGTGTACTGGATCGCGTGGTCGGCGCCGAGGTCGAGCACGCGTTGGCACTTCGCGTCGGTGCCGGCGGTCGCGATCACCGTCGCGCCGAACGACTTCGCGATCTGCACCGCCGCCATGCCGACGCCGGATCCGCCGGCCTGCACGAGCACGGTCTCGCCGGGTTGCAGGCGCGCCTTGTCGACGAGCATCGACCACGACGTCTGGAAGACGAGCGCGAAGCTGGCGGCTTGCTCGAAGTCGAGGTTCGCGGGCTTCGGCAGCGCGTTGCGCGCGGGCAGCACGACGTACTCGGCGCAGGTGCCGTCACGCGACTCGCCGAGGATGTGGTAGTCGCGGCACAACGGGTCGTGACCGTTGGTGCAGGCCTCGCACTGCCCGCAAGACGTGCCGGGAACGAGCAGGACCTCGGCGCCGACGGCGTGTGTCCTGACGCCGGGACCGATCGCATCGACGACGCCCGAACCGTCGGAGCCGACGACGAGCGGCAGCGGGAACTGGTGCCCGGGCACGCCGCGGCGCACCCAAGTGTCGAGGTGATTCAGACCCGCGGCGCGGATCGCGACGCGCACTTCGAACGGACCCGGTTCCGGCACGTCGCGCGCTTCGTGGCGAAGCACCTCGACGCCGCCGTGTTCGCGGACGACGACCGCGCGCATCACTTGCCCCCGAACTCGGGCTTGCGCTTCTCGGTGTAGGCGGCGATGCCCTCGCGCGCGTCGTCGCTCGCGAACAGCTTGGCCTGCAGTTCGCGCTCGAGTGCGAGACCCGATTCGAGCGGCAGCTCGGCTCCGGTCTGCACCGAACGCTTGATGTGGCCGACCGCCATCGCGGCGTTACCCGGGGTGCAGAACTCGCGGGCGAAGTCGACGACCTGCTCGAGGAAGTCGTCCCCGTCGAACACCCGGTGCACGAGGCCGAGGTCGACGGCCGCGTCGATGTCGAAGTTCTGGCCGAGGGTCATCCACTCGATCGCCTTGCTCTTGCCGACCAGGCGCGCCAATCGCTGCGTCCCGCCGGTTCCTGGCAGCACGCCGAGCTTGACCTCGGGCAGGCCGATCTTGCCGGCGCCGCGGCGGGCGATCCGTAGGTCACAGGCCAGCGCGACTTCGAGTCCACCGCCGACCGTGTGGCCGTTCAACGCCGCGATGACGAGCTTCGGAGTCTGCTCGAGACGACTCAGCGTCTCGTTGGCGTGGAGGCAGAAGTAGTA
>JAGQQZ010000574.1 GCA_020425915.1 Planctomycetota bacterium
ACTTGACGACGAGCGGGGCGCCGCCAACAGCCTCGATGAGACCGGACGTGTCCTTGGTCGAGTGCGCGAACCCGGTCACCGGCAGACCGATCCCGCGGCGCGAGAGGAGTTGCATCGAGCGCAGCTTGTCGCGCGAGCGCGTGATCGCCTGCGATTCGTTGACCGCGTACACCCTGGCCATCTCGAACTGCCGGACGACCGCCGTCCCGTAGAACGTCTGCGACGCACCGATCCGCGGGATCACGGCGTCGAGATCCCGCAGCGACTCGCCCTGGTAGATCACGTCCGGACGCAAGGACGTGATGTTCATGTAGCAGCGCAAGTAGTCGATGACCCGCACCTCGTGGTCGCGCTGCCGAGCGGCTTCGACGAGCCGTCGGGTCGAGTAGAGGGACGAGCGGCGAGACAGGACTCCGATTTTCATGTGCGTGGCGCGGTTCGATCGAGTCACGAACATCGTCGAAACCGCCGGATGATGCACCCCCGATCTCGCCCTATCAGGGCGAATCTCCAGGCTCCGTGCCGCCCCCACCGCGCGATCGGACCGGATCCGCGGCGACCCGATTCGGACGCCCGACAGCCGATCGCGCGGTAAGATTCTCGGCTCACACACCCTTCTCGCCCCACGCGCGCATCCTCCCACCTGCTCGCAACCCACGGAACCCACGATGTCACGAACCCTTCCGCTCATCGCCGCACTCGTGGCGATCCCCACGGCTCTCGTCGCGCAGTCGCCGATGCCCGGCCTGCGCCTGTTCTCACCGCTGCAGTCGACCGACGCGTTCCTCGTCGACACGAACGGCCAGATCGTCCAGACCTGGTCCGGCGCACGTCCGGCCGGTGCCACCGCGTATCTCGAAGCCAACGGCACGCTGATCCGCGCCGAGAACATCCCGACCGGACCGAACGTGGCCGGACGTGGCGGCGGCATCAAGCGCATCGCTCCCGACAACACGGTGCTCTGGGACTACGAGTACGCCGACGAGAACGGCTGGGCTCACATCGACTTCGAACCGATGCCGAACGGCAACGTCCTGCTGCTCGTCTGGGACCGCATGCCGGCCGCCGCGGCGATCCAAGCCGGACGCGATCCGGCGCTGCTCGCGTCGATCGAGTGGCTGCCCGACGCGGTCGTCGAAGTCCGCCAGACCGGCCTCACGACCGGTGAGGTGGTCTGGGAATGGCACATGATGGACCACGTCATCCAGGACTTCGACCCGTCGAAGGACAACTACGGTGACGTCGCCGCCAACCCGGGCAAGCTCGACATCAACTTCCCCGCCACCGTCTCGAACGACGGTGAGTGGAACCACTGCAACGCGATCGACTACGACCCGACGACCAACCTGATCGTCATCAGCTCGCCGTTCCAGAACGAGTTCTGGATCATCGACCACTCGACCACGACCGAGCAGGCAGCCGGCAGCACCGGCGGCTTCTACGGTCAGGGTGGCGACATCCTCTACCGCTGGGGCAACCCGCAGGCCTACCGCGCCGGCGGTCCCGAGGACCAGAAGCTGTTCTTCCACCACAGCACGAAGTTCATCCCGCCCGGACGCCCCGGCGCCGGCAACATCCTGGTCTTCAACAACCGCGCGGGCACGCCCGAGGGCCTGAACTACTCGACGGCGGTCGAGATCGACCTGCCCTACACGTTCTTCCTGATCCCGGGCCAGTCGTACGCACCGGCCGACTTCACCTGGGAGTATCGCGAAGCAAACCCGACCGACCTCTACTCGGCGATCATGTCGAGCGTCGAGCGGATGCCGAACGGCAACACGCTGATCTCGAGTGCGCAACAAGGCGGACACGCCTTCGAGGTCACCCCGAGCGGCCAGAAGGTCTGGGAGTACACGCCTGGCGCGCTGAACTTCCAGTGCGTCTGGATCGGCGACAACATCCTCTGGTCGGACGCCGACGAGGTGTCGGTCTCGGCCGGTGGAACCGTCGGCTTCGACGTCGTCGCCGGCAGCGAATTCGCCGGTCAGACGTACTTCGTGATCGGCTCGATGTCCGGGACCTATCCGGGCATGTTCGTCAACGGCCTGCGCTTCCCGCTGAACTTCGACGGCTACTTCCGCGCGTCGATGTTCGCGGCGAACCAACTGCCGTTCGGCAACACGCTCGGGACGCTCGACGCGAACGGCCGCGCACACGCGACGTTCACGTTGCCGGGCGGGATCCTGCCGCCCGAGGCGGCGGGGCTCGAGTTCCACCACGCGACCGCCATCTTCAGCACCACGACTTCGCGCGTGATCCGCGTCAGCGACACGGAACCGCTGCGCTGGACGAACTGAGCTCGAGCCCCGGCCCATGCGCCCGAATCCGAGCGCGTGGGCCGGATCGACGACAATAGCACCGAAGCCGTGCTGTTTCGTCTCAAGCCGCTCGCTCCATAGCGTCGAGGGGACCGGAGAACGGTCACGCGTTCCAGACGCCCTTCGACTCGCCCTCGGAGGCAACCAAACACCGACACGAGTCGGTGATTCACCATCCGAGGGACCGCCCATGAGGGCAACGAAGGAGCATCCGATGAACGGTGCGACGCTGGACGTCCGCGAACTCTCGAACAACGAGGTCGCCGACATGAAGGGGCAGATCGCGGCCATCCACAAGGCCATGGCCGTGATCGAGTTCGATCTCGACGGCACGATCCGCACGGCCAACCCGAACTTCCTCGGCGCCGTCGGCTACTCGCTCGACGAGATCCAAGGACAGCACCATCGCATGTTCGTCGACTCCACGTTCGCGCGGAGCCCGGACTATGCCGCGTTTTGGGCGTCGCTGGCGCGCGGTGAGTTCCAGGCCGGGGAGTACAAGCGATTCGGCAAGGGCGACCGCGAGATCTGGATCCACGCCTCCTACAACCCGATCCTCGACGCCGACGGCAAGCCCTTCAAGGTCGTCAAGTTCGCCACCGACATCACCGCGACGAAGCGCCGCAACGCGAACTTCGAGGGACAGTTGTCCGCGATCGACAAGGCGATGGCCGTGATCGAGTTCGACCTCGACGGCACGATCCGCACGGCCAACGCGAACTTCCTCGGCGCGGTCGGCTACGGGCTCGACCAGATCCGCGGGCAACACCACCGCATGTTCGTCGATCCCGACTACGCGAAGACCCCGGAGTACGCGGGGTTCTGGGCGTCTCTGGCGCGTGGCGAGTTCCAGTCGGGCGAGTACAAGCGCTTCGGCAAGGGTGGCCGCGAGATCTGGATCCAGGCCACCTACAACCCGATCCTCGACGCCGACGGCAAGCCCTTCAAGGTCGTCAAGTTCGCCACCGACATCACCGCGACGAAACTCCGCAACGCGGACTTCGAAGGACAGTTGTCCGCGATCGACAAGGCGATGGCGGTGATCGAGTTCGACCTCGACGGCACGATCCGCACGGCGAACCCGAACTTCCTCGATACGCTGGGCTACCGGATCGACGAGATCCAAGGTCAGCACCACCGCATCTTCGTCGACCCGAACTACGCGAAGGGTTCCGACTACGCGGCGTTCTGGGCGGCGCTGGGGAACGGTGAGTTCCAGGCCGGCGAGTACAAGCGCTTCGGCAAGGGTGGCCGCGAGATCTGGATCCAGGCCTCCTACAACCCGATCTTCGACGCCGACGGCAAGCCGTTCAAAGTCGTCAAGTACGCGACGGACATCACCGAGAACGTGCGCCAACGAACGATCATCGCGGAGACCGCGGTGCGCCTGTCGCGCTCCGTCGAAGGACTCTCGTCGACGAGCACGCAGATGGCCGGGAACGCCAACGAGACCACGATGCAGGCGAACTCGGCTTCGGCGGCTGCCGAACAGGTGAGCCAGAGCGTGCAATCGGTCGCGGCCGGCGCCGACGAGCTGCAGGCCAGCATCCGCGAGATCTCGCAGAGTGCCGCCCACGCGGCACGCGTCGCGTCCGAGGCCGTGACGGCCGC
>JAGQQZ010000575.1 GCA_020425915.1 Planctomycetota bacterium
GCGCGGCTCCCGTCCTGCTCGAGGCCGGCGAGGTCGCGACTCGCGCCAGCGGACGGAACGACGGCCAGGTGCTCCTCGGTCTCGGCGAGCACTACAACCGGATCGTCGGACAGTTCGGTCCGGAACGGGCGCGCGTGTTGTGGGACTACATCGCCGCGAACCACGAGCGGATCGAACGCGAGGCCGCGGACTTCGCGGCCGCGTGCGGCTTCGAGCGCTCTGGCGGCCTGCGGCTGGCGGAGACCGAGCACGAGTTCGCCGAGCTGGTCGAGTCCGCCGAACTGCTGGACGCCGAGGGCATCGACCACGAGTTGCTCGACGCCGAGGCGACCCAACGTCGGCTTCCCGCTTCGCGAGGCTACTTCGGCTCGCTGTTCCTGCCCGGCGAGTGCGTCGTGCAACCTGCGGCGCTCGTCCGGGGACTCGCGACGCGTGCGCGCACGGCCGGCGCTCGGATCCACGAACGGGCGGAGGTCGTGAAGGTCGCCGCCGACGCATCGGAGCACGTCGTCACGCTCCGTGATGGGCACGTGATTCGCTGCGCGATCGTCGTGCACTGCACGTCGACGCTGGCGCGCGATCTCGACGCCAGCGGCTTCCTCGCGGAGCAGGTGTTCCCGTTCCGTGGCCAGATCATCGCGACTGACGCCCTGCCGGCGGCGACGCTCCGCGACTTCGGCCCGTACGCGATGTCGAGCAACTTCTGCTACGAGTACTTCCGCGTACACGACGGCCGCTTCGTGATCGGCGGGATGCGCTGGAGCGTCCCGGGCGAGCAGCAGAACCTGACCGACGACTCGACGCACGACGACCGAATCACGCAGAACCTCCGACGCTATGTCGCCGACCACTTCCCGGTGCTGGACGGGGTCCCGTTCCCCTGGGTCTGGACCGGGATCATGGCGGGCACCGGCGATGGCCTACCGCTCTGCGGCGAACTCCCGGGCCAACCCGGCGTGTTCGCACTGCTCGGCTTCAACGGCTACGGCCTGAGCTTCGCGTGCGAGGCAGGCGTCTCGCTCTCCGAGCAGATCCTGGAGGGCCGCGCCAGCCACCAGGCGGCCACGATGCTGCTGCCACGGCGCTTTCGCTGACCGTCCCGCTCCAGCCGTGCGGGCCGCCGAGCCGAAAGTACGCTCGTGGGATTCCGCCCGTTTCGACACGAAGGTGCGCGCTGGCTCGTGCTGCTGCTCGACGGCGTCCGTCGCGAGGACCTGACCCCCGAGCAGACTCCGAACCTGTGCGAGGCGCTGCCGGAAACGCCGTGGTGCCCACTCCGTACGGACGTCGAACGCGGAGCCGTGCGGCAATTCCTCGGTGCGCTGCCGGCCGACGAGCTGCGCCGCGAGGGCCTCGAACTCGACCGCCGCTCGTTCTGCCTGCGGCCCGACTGGCAGAGCGACCGCTCGGTCATCGATTCCCTGACCTATCGCCCACGCGGACGCGCCGACGTGACGGTGCTCTGGTTCCGCGACGCCGGCCGCGCGGCGCTCGAGTGCGGGCTCGACACCGACGGATACCGCCTGGCTCTGGCGGAGACGGACCGTGACGTGTTGCGCGCCGCGCAGATGACCCGACGGGACGGACTCGACTCGCGCGTAGTCACGCTCGTCTCCGCGCCCCCGGAACCCGTGGATCGAGCCTTCGACCTCGTGGAGGCGATGCAACGCTGCCTACCGAGGGCCGTCCTGCGCAAGTTGGCGATCGACCTCGAGCCGGCGCACGCGCGGATCGTGTGCGACTCGATGCACGAGGTCGCCGTTTGCGCCGAACGACTCACCTCGGCGCCGTTCACGAACCACGGTTCGATCATGACGCCGGCCGAACTCGACGATCTCGGCTTCGCACGGCGGCCGGACCGGCTCGTGTTCGTGCCGTTCGAACGCGTCGCGCTCGGTCCGCGCGGAACGCGGGCCGCCGCGTCACTGCGCGCAGCGCCGCGCGGTTCGTCGATCCGCGCGCCGTGGATCACGAGCCCAGCGGAATCGATGTCGGTCGCGGACGTCGCGCAGCAGTTCGCCGAACAGGTCCGCACCGAACTCCGGCCCGTGCCCGTCGACGAGACTCCGATCCGCCAGGCGATCGGCGACTTCCCGGACCTACTGCACGTGCTCGAGCACGATCTGCAGTACACGCTCGAACTCGCGCGCCAAGCACTCGGCGAGGCAGCCGACTTCTCAGCGGACTGACATCCGCACGTCGTGCCCGTGCTCGGCGAACACGCGCTCCATCGTGTTCAGCACCTGCCGCACATAGTCCCGCTTCTCGTGGTACGGGCCGGGGTAGAACGAGCGCTTGAAGCCGTAGATCAACACGTCCTTCAATTCGCGCGGCTTCAGCTTGAACGTGTCGACGGCCTTGACGACCTCGTCGGTCACGGTCGTGCGCGAGACCAGGCGGTTGTCGGTGCACAGCGTGACGCTGATGCGGGCCTTCCGCATGCGCTTGAACGGGTGCTTGGACAGGTCGTCGCGCATCTCCGGGATCGTCTGCTGGTTGCTCGTCAGGCAAACCTCGAGCGTGATGCGGCGGTCGGCGACGTAGTTGGCGAGCTTCTCGACGTAGCCCTTCTTGTCCTTGATCCCCTGGTCGTGGATCCGGTTCGGCGAGAGGAGCCAGGTCCCGTGGCCGATGCGGTCCGCGTGGCAATCGGTGATCGCCTGGAAGATCGATTCGGGACCGTAGTCCTCGCCTGCGTGCACCGTCTTGCCGAGGAAGTGGTCGTGCACGAGCTGGTAGGCCGGCGCATGGTCCTCCGCCGGGAAGCCACGCTCCTGGCCAGCGAGGTCGAGTCCGACCACCGGGACTCCGTCCTCCTCGATCGCCTTCACGGTGACGCGCGCCAGTTCGAGCGAGGCGAGGCTGTAGATCTCCTCCTTGGGAGCGGACGGCATCGCTTCGAAGTAGGCCCGGTAGTGCTCCGAGAACACCGGCAGGAAGAAGCGCATCGCGCAGACGATGATGCCGCACTCGAACCGCGGCAGCGTTCCGTCCTTGATCTCCGCGCCACGATTGATCTCGCGCTTCGCGCGGTTCATCCCGCGCGCGACCGCCGCGAGGACCTGACGCACGCCGAACCCGCCGTTCACGTGAAGCTGCGGGGCGAAGCGGATCTCGACGTAGAACACGTTCTCGTTCCGACAGTCCCAGCACAGTTCGTAGGCCGCGCGCTCGAGCGATTCGGCGTCCTGCAGGCAGGCGACCGTGAATTCGAACCCGCGTAGGTACTCGGGCAGGTTCTTGTAGGCCCGCTTGAAGACGAGGTCTCGCAGACCACTCGGCGTCGAGCTCGGCAGTCGGACCTTCCGCTCCTTGGCTAGTTCGATCAGCGTCTCGAGTCGCAGGCTCCCGTCGAGGTGGACATGGAGATCGGACTTCGGCAGCGCGGCGATCAGCTCGCGCGTCAACGAAGACTTGCGGGGCGCGGGTTTCCGGGTGGCCATCCGCGAGTCGTACGTTCGCGGCAGAAGGAATGCAAGTCATCGTGGATCGACAGGCCGTCGCCCCAAGAATGTCGGACGTGTCCGATACCTGGAGCCTGCTCGATGCGAGCGAAACCGAAGCGGCGGCGTTCCCGACGCTCGCCGCGGTGATCGAAGCAGCGGGTGAGTTGGCCGCGCCGCCGAATCGGTGGCGCGAGGTGCGCATCGTCGATCGCGCCGGTCACCGCTACTACCTGAAGGTGTTCCACCGCACGCAGACCAAGAACCGCCTCCGGAACGCACTAACGGCACCCCGGTGCACACTCGACGCCGACCGTGAGGCGGCGGTCGCGCGCGCCCTGTCGAGCGCCGGTGTGCCGGTCGCGCGCCAGGTCGGTGTCGGCCGTCGCGGCCGAACCTCCTACTACCTGTGCGCCGCGCTCGAAGGCGAATCGGTGGCCTCGCTGCGGCGCGACGGCCGCTGGCGCGCCAGCGACGACCGGGACCTGGCCGAGTTCTGCGGTTCCATCGCCGCCGCGGGCATCGTGCTGACCGACCTGTCGGCCGATCACGTGTTCGTCACGCCGGACGGCTTCGCCGTCATCGACCTGCACAACGGCCGGCAACGACGGCACCCGAAGCGCCGCGAGTGGGTTCGCATGTTGCGCCGCTTCGCCCGCTCGGTGCGCGGCCTCGACGTCTCGCGCCGGCGCGCGCTTCGATTCGTCGCCCGCCTGCTCGATCGCGGTGGCGCCGGCGGCCAGTTTCGGGCCATCGTCGAGCGACTCCCGCCGTTCGACACTCACGGTCGCTACGACACCGGGCAACGGAGCGCGCGCTACCGCGATCGCAATCCCGAGCGCGCGGCGCGGGAAGTCGCACTGCTTCGCCGCGCGTGGCCCGGTCGTCCGGGCGACGTCGTGGCCGACGTCCCCTGCGGCGCGGGGCGGCTCGCACCGTTCGTCGCGCGGGACCGCGATGCCACCTGGATCGGCGGCGATCGCTCCGCCGCGATGCTGCACGAGGTGTTGGCGGTCGACCCGAACGCCTGGGTCGTGCAGTGCGACACCGGACGGCTGCCGTTCCCCGATCATGGCGTGAACGGCGCGGTCGTGTTCCGCCTGCTCCATCATCTCGAGCGGGGCGCGGCCGAGCGCACGGTGCGGGAAGCCGCGCGCGTCGCCGCGGACTGGGTCCTGGTCTCGTTCTTCCACCCCATCTCGGGCCACAACGTCTCGCGCTCGCTGCGTGCGATCGCCGGCAAAGCACGGACTCGCCACACCCTGTGGCCACACTTGATTCGTCGGTGGATGCGAGCCGCGGGCTTCGAACACGCGCACTTCGTCGCGGAGTCGCCGTATCGGCGCGACCTCTGGATCGGAGTGTTCTCGCGCGGAGCACCTCGGCACCGCTGATCGCCGCGTCAGTTGCGCTTGCCGAGGAATCCCAACGACATGTCGTCGTCTTCCTCTTCGGCGGGCTCTTCGTCGGACACATCGCCGAACAACCCGTCCGAATCGCCGCCGCCCAACACCCGATCGAGCGCCGAACTCACGGCCAGCGAGTCGTCGTTCGCGTCGAGCGCTTCGAACGCGAGCTTCATCGACTCCTCGACGCTCATGCTGACCTCCGGCAACGCGTCGTTGCCGGGCGCCGAAACCGCGCCCGCGCGAGCGAGCCGCACGAGGTGTTGGTAGGTCTCGAACAGCGGCAGACCCATCGCCTCGGAGATCTGCTGCGCGTCGTTCTCGCCGTTGATGTGGGCGAGCAACTTGATCTCGGTCACGCCGAGGTTCAGGTCGCCGATCTTCGCGTACATGTCGTCGACCGGTGTGATCGGCTCGTGCTTGTCGGGGAAGATCCGGCACATCGAACGCCAGTCGTCGAGCTTCTTGTTCCCCTCGAGCAGCAGGCCGGTGACGCCGAAGCGCAGGTCGTGCTCCTGCGCGAACTCCGGCAGCTCCGGCAGACGGCGATACGAGAAGAACACCGCATCCGGATCGAGCAGGAACTCGTGGAACACCTCGCTGCCCAGCTCGGAGATGACGTTGCGGATGTCGAGTTCATGGAACACGCCGGCCTTCTCGAGGGCGAGCAGGAGCGGCGTTCCCGTCTCACGCTGCTCGGCTTCCGACTTGCGCAGGACCTCCTCGGAGATCTCGCGGTAGTCCATCGAGCCGGCGCCCGGCAGCATCCGTCGGATCATCCGGTGCGGATCGAGGAACGCGATCCGACCGGTGTTGAGGTAGATGTCGATCCGGTTGTCGGGCTTCTCGAGCGAGAGACAGCCGACGTGGCGTCCGCTGCCGAGCAGCTGCATGACTTCCTCGATGCTGATGAAGTCCGCCATGCCCGCGAAGCTGTATTCGCGCGGCGCCGACATCTCGAGGATCGCTCGATCGATGGCGACCGAGAACTCCGAGATCGCGCTCATGCTGAGCAACGACCCCATGACCCATTCGGCCGCCTTGAGGTCGTCGCTGCCGTCCTCGGCGCGGAGGAAGTTCCGGAGTCCACCGCGCAGTCGCGAGAACACGAGTTCGCCGAGGAGGTCCCGGGTCTCACTCTTCGAACCGGTCATTGCGAGCTTGCGCTGGACGAGCTCGCGCGCGCGTTCGTGGACGTGGCCGAACTCCCGCTTCACGTCCTCCTCGGACCGTTCGGAGACGGCGTCCAGGAATGCGCAAACCCGTTCCTTCAGCTCGGCGAGGTTGGGCTTCTGGCGTTCTTTGGCGTCGGTCGAGTCCATCACGGGCGATCAGTGGACATTTCGACGCTTGGCCACGACTCGCTTGATCGCGGGTCGATCCCGGCACGAGCGGCCCTTGCGACGGACGGTTGCGCGACCGACGATTCTCCCCCGATCGACACGATCGCCTCGGGCTGGTGCGGCGACGATGCCGATAGTCCAGAACACCCCCTGGATCGCCGCCCGCCGGCGAGGACCCGTGAATCAAGACGAATCGATCATCACGACCGCGACCACCGAGGCAGAGGCCGTGCTCGCGTCCCTCGGGCTCGAGTCCGACGGCCGTCACCTCCGGCCCTCGTCGGGTCACAACTCGTCGCTGCTGCTGCCGTGCACGGGCGAGGGCGGTCGCGAGTTCCTGCTGAAGTACTTCGTACCGCCGACCGAGGGCAAGTACTACCCCGCGGGCGTGCGCATCGCGGACTATGCACGGCGTGAGGGCGCGTTCTATCGCTTCCTCGATTCGACCGACCCGGATCGACTGATCCTTCCGGCCCCGAAGACGATCGTGCTCGATTCGGCGGACCCACCGAGCTGGATCCTGCTCGAGTGGATCGAGCCCGCGGCCGGTCCGCGTGAAGAATCGCTGAGCTCGTACCACGTGTTCGATCTGCTCGAACGCCTGCGCCGGATCCCCCTCGACCAACTGCTCGGTCGTCGCGACTTCCCGCTGAGCCGGTGGGACACGGTCTCCTACCTCGAACGCATCCGGCTGATGTACGAGGACGTCAGCGAGCGCGTCGGCGGGGAACGCTGGCGGCGCACGATGGACTTCTTCACCGACGCGACGCGGTGGACCGAGTCGCGGCCGCCGACCGTCGTGCACGGCGACTTCACCGAGCAGAACATCATGGTCGACGCGGACGGAGCCCCGTTCCTGGTCGACTTCGAGCGAATCGGCGTCGGCAA
>JAGQQZ010000576.1 GCA_020425915.1 Planctomycetota bacterium
CCAGCACGCGACGGACCAGGCGACGCAGCGAATCAACAGCCATCGAGAAGAGCGCGCCATGCCTCACACGGTATGGCCACGCGGGTGGCCATCACAACGTCGACGTCGCGCTACCGCAACGGACGCGCCGGCACCGGCTCCGGCAACTGGTAGGCCATCCCGGTCAACCCGATCCGCGCACTCCAGTCCGGCAGTCCGAACGGCAACAGTCGGAAGAACTTCGGCGGCTCGTATTCGAGCCGGAGGTTCGACACACCGTCCGCACGCATCGTCTTCGCGCGTGCGATCATCCGCTCGGTGCAGGTCTCGAGCTTGACCGGCGCCAACGGGAGCAGGCCCAGCAAGTACCACCCGTTGTCCTCGACCGCGACCAATCCGATCGGTTGCGCGTCAGGCGGCGGTTCGCCCTGGCTGAGCTGCAGGCCGCTGTCGCGGAGGAAGGGCGTGAAGTCGACGTCCTCGACGATCGTGCAGCTCGCGAGAACCGCGACGCAGGCGAGGGCGACCAGTATTCGGGCGAGGGGCATGTCCCCCATGACATCGGCGCATCGTGGCTCCGTTCCTGAGGTCGACGTCGAGGAATCCGAACTTCGGATCGCTCACCGGATTCACCCGAGCGATCCCGCTCGACCGATAGGAGAAGAGCACCAGCCGATCGTGATGCCGTCGCCTCCACACCTGCTCTGCGTCGAGCCGTCCAGACTCTGGCGGCGCCTCATCGACGAGGTCTGCTCCGACTTCGGGATCGACTGCCGGCACGCGTCGGGGACCCTCGCGGCGCTCGGGTGCGTCGTCGCGGACCAGCCGGTTGCGATCCTCGCCGGGCACGAACAGCCGGACCTCACGGCCACGAGCCTGATCGCCGCGCTGCGCGCCGACCGGACGTTCGGGAGCATCCCGATCGCCGTACTCACGTCATCGCACTCCCAATCGGTCGGCGGCGTCTACCAACCCGACCGGACGATCCTCCGCGACACCGAGTGGCTCGAGAACGTCGGGGCGTTCCTCGCGCCGATCCGGGATGCACACTCGCCGCACGTGCTCGAGCGAAAACCGCGTGTCCTGCTCGTCGAGGACAGCGCGACGCTCCAGCGAATCGCAGCGCGGATCCTGCACGTCGCCGGCTACGAGGTGACGATCGCCGACCACGGCGTGCAAGCGCTCGAGATCCTGGAGCGTAACCAGTTCGACCTGATCTTCATGGACATCGAGATGCCCGAGATGGACGGGCGCGAGACGATCCGGCGAATCCGATCGAGCGGTGACACGACGCCCGTCATCGCTCTGACTGGCCACGAACGCGAACACTTCGAAGCCGAGGCGCTCGACCTCGGCTTCGACGCGATGTGTCCGAAGCCGATCCGCCGAGCCGCGATGATCGAACTCAGCGAACAGCACGTGCTCGTCCGAGAACGAGCATCGTCGATGTCACTCGTGGAACGCGACGCGTAGTCCGAGCAACAGGACCATGCCGAGCGCGAAGCAGACGAAGTGGACGACCGTGTTCCGCACCGTGTCCGTTCGCTTGACCTCGGGGATCAGATCCGCGCAGCCGATGTACAGGAAGTTCCCCGCCCCGAACGGGATCAGCCATGCGATGTCGAACCCGTCCGACACCGACCACGCGACGAGCATGCCGATCGGGAAGGTCAACGCCGACAACAGGTTGTAGAGCAACGCCCGACTGCGACGCCAGCCGCCGTGGACGAGCACGCCGAAGTCACCGAGCTCCTGCGGGATCTCGTGCGCGGCTGCCGCGAGCCAATCCATGATGCCGAGTCGGAGATCGACGACGAAGACGGCACCGATCGACAGACCGCCGAGCAGGTTGTGCAGCCCGTCCGCGAACAGGATCAGCCAGTTGAGTGGCTGCGCATGGTCGTGCGTCGCGCGGTGACAGTGGTGCCACTGCAGGAATTGCTCGAGACAGAAGAACACGAGGAATCCGGCGCCGAGCCAGACCCACACATCGGTCGTGTTGCAGATTCGATCGATGGTCGGGGGCAACATGTGTAAGATCGCGCTGTC
>JAGQQZ010000577.1 GCA_020425915.1 Planctomycetota bacterium
GGAACCCGTCCGTCGGGAGCGCGGATCGTCGTGATGCGCTGGTGGGTCGCCGGGCTCGCCCTGTCGCTCGCGAGCTGTAGCCAGTTCGTGCGCTACACCGAGGAGTTGCGCACGGGTCAGGGAGGGCGAACCGGCTTCGTCACCGTGCCGACGTTGCTCGGCGGGAGCGCCGGCTTCATCATCGGGATTCCCGCCGACATCGCCGGCTTCCCGATCACCTACGCCGTGTACTCGTACCAGCAGCGGGAGTCCCCGGCGACGGCCGATCCGTTGTCGACCCTGCTGTTCCCCTCCTGGCTGTTCTGGAAGGGTGCGATGATGCTCGGAGCGCCGTTCGACGCGATCGAGTTCGCCGCCTACCGGGCCTGGCGATCCGAACCCACTCCGTCGCGCGAGGAGCGGGCTGCGATCGAGGCGGAGTACGACCGGACGACCTACCCCTCCTACCCGGTCAAGCCGATCTACCCGGCCGCGTCGGACCGACGCGCTGCCGAGATCGAGCGTCGCTGAGCGCCGTGCGCGCGTATGCTCCGGCGTCGATGGTTGGCGGCGCCACGGAGTCCCGGTCATGACCGGCAAGTCGACGCGGGAGCGGGTGGATGCGCTCGTACGCGAGGCCCTGGCGAACGACGCCAGCCTTCGGATCGCGTTCCTGCTGCGCAGCCTCGTCCCGCTGGATCGTCTGCGTTCGCTCGCGCGGCGACTCGGTGTGTCGGTCAAGGGGTACCGGATCGAACGCGCTCCGGCGGTCAAGCTCGCGCCGTTGCTCGCGGAGCTCGAATCGGACGCGCTCGCCGAGGTCTGCGAGGAACTCCTGCGTTCGTTCGAGACGACGCCTCCGGCAGGCGAGCCGATCGAATCGGACTCGGTGCCGGGCGCCGTCCACGAGCTCGCGATCCGAGCCGCGAAGGATGCCCGAGAGAAGCTCGAGCGTGGCGAATCGAATCTCGCGAAACTCCGCGAGCGCGTCGACCAGTTGCAGAACGAAGTCCGGCTCGAACGGGAGGCGAGGACCCGGGCCGGCAGCGAGATCCGATCCTTGCGCGCCGAACTCCGGGAAGCTCGGTCGAAGCAGCCGCCGCAGATCGCGGATCTCGAGCAGCGACAACACGACCTGGAGCGCGACCTCGAGGCGCTCGGCGAATCCGAGGCCGGGCTGCGACGTCTGCTCGCGTTGCGTGAGACGCGGCTTCGCGTGGCCGAACAGCAGATCCGCGAGCTCGAGGAACTGCTGCCGAAGGGGCGGCGTCGCAAGCGCAAGCCATTGGAGCCGGAAGCGACCGAACCGCCACGGCTCCGAGTGCCCTACTTCGCCGATTCGTTCTATCGGTCGCTCAACGACAAGGAGCGCCAGAGTGTCGAACGCGCGATGCGTGCGGTGTGGGTGTACTGCACGGAGGGTCCGGCCTATCCCGGGCTCGAGGTGAAGCAGATCGAGGGTCAGGATCTGTGGAGTCTCCGGGCCTCGTTGAAGTTGCGGGTCTACTTCCGCGTGCGGGACGACGGCGACATCGACGTGCTCGAGCTCAGCGATCGCGAGGACCAGCACACCGCTCTGCGGCGCTGGAAGGAGCGATGAGCTACCTCGAGCGGATCGAGGAGTGCAATCGACACGACCTGACGCAGTTCGTGCCGCTCTCGATCCGGGGTGCTCCGGTCGGCCACGTGCGGCGCGATCGCGTTCGGTTCTTCGAGGGAATGCCGGGCTTCGTCATCGCCGACGCGGGGATTTCGACCGCGCTCGACGCTGACGCTGCGAGCCGGCGGTTCGATGACCTGACGGCCGAGTTGGCTCGCCAGGGCGCGCTGCCCGGGTTTCACGGGGAGCGCTTCCCGGTCGCGATTCGGTTCGGTGCCGAGCCGCTCGCGATCGTCGATCGGGCCATGGTGTCCTGGCTCGGCGTCACGTCCTACGGGGTCCACCTGAACGGCGTGGTCCGCGAACCTGAAGGGCTACGCATGTGGATCGCCGTGCGCTCGGGCGGCAAGCTCACGTTTCCCGGTATGCTGGACAACATGGTCGCCGGAGGTCTCCCGATCGGTATCTCGCCCGACGCGAACGTGCGCAAGGAGTGCTTCGAAGAGGCCGGGATCCCTGAGTCGATCGCGGCGGGTGCACACCTGGTTGGTACCGTTTCCTACTGCGTCCAACACGACCGCGGACTCAAGCCGGACACGATGTTCTGCTACGATCTCGAGTTGCCACGCGAGTTCGTGCCGCATCCGGTCGACGGTGAGGTCGAGCGGTTCGAGCTGTGGCCGATCCGACGCGTCGCGGAGCGCGTCCGGGACACCGCCGACTTCAAGTTCAACTGCAACCTCGTGATCATCGACTTCCTCGTCCGGCACGGCGTGATCCCCGCCACGGACCCCGACTACGCCGAGATCGTGCGCGGGTTGCGACGCTCGGTGGGTGAGGAGCGTGCGCCGTGACGCGAGCCCGGAACACGTTCGTGCCGATGCTGCTCGAGGCCGGTGGTCCGCTCCTGTTCCCCGACCCCACCCAGGCCGACGCCCGAGGCCTGGTCGCGGTCGGCGGCGATCTCGGGATCGACCGACTCCGGCTCGGCTACGCGAACGGGATCTTCCCGTGGTTCGATGACGAGGATCCGCCGCTGTGGTGGTCCCCCGATCCGCGGTGCATCCTGCCGCTGGACGACCTGCACGTGCCGCGCAGCCTCGTGCGCCGCATGGCGAAGCGGGACTACGAGATCAGTTGGAACGAGGCGTTCGTCGACGTCATGCGGTGCTGCGCCGAGAAGCGATCGGACGGGACGTGGATCACCGAGCAGATGATCGAGGCCTACACGGCGCTGCACGAACTGGGGCACGCACACAGCATCGAAGTGTGGATGGGGGATCGCCTGGTCGGCGGCCTCTACGGCGTGCAGATCGGTGGCCTGTTCGCCGCCGAGAGCAAGTTCCACCGCGAGACCGACATGTCGAAGATCGCCTTCGTGCACGCCGTCCGCGACCTGCGCGAAGCCGGGACGACGCTGTTCGATGTGCA
>JAGQQZ010000578.1 GCA_020425915.1 Planctomycetota bacterium
GCCGAGTTCGGAATCGTCCAGCAGAGCGTCGAGCACTCGGACGGTGCGTGCGTGATCGCCGCCGCGATGCGCGAGGCGACCGACCTCCAACCGAGCACGCCGCGCGGCCGCACTCGCCGGGAAGCGCTCGACGACGGCGGCGAACGCCTCGAGTGCCGACGCCGAGTCCCCGGCGTCCGCCAGACACCACGCGAGTCCACAACGTGCGTCCGCCTCGTGCGCGCCGCCGGCGGCGACGCACGCGCGCCAGGCGTTCGCCGCGGCCGCTCGATCGCCGGCGCGATAGGCGGCGTCACCCTCGAAGTAGTGCACTTCGGCAATCCGCTCGTGGTCACCGTGATGGCGCCGGACGAGTTCGAAGACGCGACGCGCCTTGCCGAACTGCTCGAGTCGCAGCAGGGCCAGGCCGGCCTCGAGCCCGCCGAAGAAGCCGTAGCGCTGGGCATCCCCGCCGAGGTGTGCCGCGCTGTCCGCGGCCTCGAGGAACGAGCGCGCCGCCTTCTCGTCCTGTCCGGTGTCGCGCTCGCACTCGCCGCGCCCGAACAGCGCCGCCGCGCGGAGATAGTGGCTCTCGTCGATCCGCTCGAGCAAGGCCTCGAACTCGCCCCGCGCCGCGCCGGGATCGCCGGGCTGCAACGTCGTCGCGAGCCGGTATCGCGCTTCCGCTTCGAGCTCGAACCCGTTCGTCCGCAGCGCGCGACGGAACGAATCGACGGCGCGATCGCTGGCATCGGTCTCGACTTGGCAGACTCCGAGGCGATACCAGGCCTCTCCGGCGCGGCGGTGCCGCGGCTGCCGCTCGAGGAACGCCTCGAGCCGCGGGATCGCCTCCGCGTGCAGACCCCGGTCGATCAGGCCGAGCGCGAGCACCAACTCTTCTGGTTCCCGAGCGCGCTGAGCGACCGCCGAAGTGGAGACGACGACCGAGGCGAGCAAGCCGGTCGTCCACGAGCGGACGGCGATGGGCATCGGACGGCCCTACGCTGGCGCTTCGAGATCCTCCCGGATTTCTGGGAACCCGTGAGAATTCACCGGTTGTCCACAGAGCTTTGGACGGGTCTCGTGCTCGTTCGAGCTGTCCACGACAACGGTTTCCCCGATCGGGGACAACCGGAGCCGTGGTGATTCGCCTCAGCGAACCGGCTTCCAGACGTGCCCGTCGGCGCCCGCCACACCGACCGCGACCGAGTTGCGGTCGATGTGTCCGGCGGTCGCGTTGCCGACCAGTCCGGCACCGGCCGGCGGCACCAGCGTCGTGCCGTGGTAGCCGCCCTCGGTGGTCTTCACGATCTCGCCACTCTGGTTGATGAAGAAGGTGGCGCGACCACTTCCCTGCGGAGTCACCGGCCAGGCCAGCATGGTCCAGTAGCCCTCGGCCTGCTGCGGCGCGATCGAGGCGATCCCGGCGGCCGACTCGGCCACGCCGAGCCCGGCCGCGTCGGGCAGGTAGAGCTGGAAGTAGTAGCCGTTCTTCAGGAAGCGACCGTTCGCGTCGACGCCGTCGAGCGACATCGGCAGCAGGTTCGGCGAGAGTCGGTCTCCGCCCGAACCGCGCAGCGCGGTGCCGCCCGTCATCTCGCGGATCGTGCCGTACTCGTAGCCGCCATTGCCGTCGACGTCGACGAGCGCCATCGCCTTGAACCGGAACTGACCGGTCGAGATCGCGCGTAGCGTGCCGATGACCGCGCTCTCATTGGCGGCGACGCGGCCCTGCACGAAGTTCGGCACGAGGATCCCGGACAGGATCGCGATGACCGCGACGACGACCATCATCTCGACCAGCGAGAAGCCGCGTTGGTTCACGAGCGGACGGAGCGAGCGAGTGTCAGGCATGTGGTGCAATCTCCTCGCTCGGAGATCGGCGTGGGGCTGTGCGGAAATGATGCAACGTCCGATCGGAGCATCTCGAATCGGGATTGGTGTCGCGGCGTCGGCGGTGACAACGGGGCGACGAGATGTTGGAAGTTGCTACGC
>JAGQQZ010000579.1 GCA_020425915.1 Planctomycetota bacterium
GCCCGACGCGAGTGGACCGGCGAAGCCGCCGACCCGGACGAGGTCGAGAACGAACTGACCCTGCTCGGGATCGTCGGGATCCTCGATCCCCCGCGCGAGGGTGCCGAAGCCGCGGTCCGATCGGCTCATGCCGCCGGCATCCGGGTCATCATGATCACCGGCGACGCCATGCCGACGGCTCGAGCAATCGCCGCCCGCGTCCACGTCCCCACGACTCGCGCGCTGACTGGTCCACAGGTCGACGCCCTGACCGACGACGAACTGCGCGGTGTGCTGTGCGCCGACGACGTGTTGTTCGCGCGCACGGCACCCGAACACAAGCTACGGATCGTGCGCGCACTCCAGGCCAGCGGCCATGTCGTCGGCATGACCGGGGACGGCGTCAACGACGCGCCGGCACTCGAGCAGGCCGACATCGGCATCGCGATGGGGAGACGCGGCACCGACGTGGCGAAGGGTGCGGCCGACATCGTGCTCAGCGACGACGACTTCGCGTCGATCGTCGGCGCCATCGAGGAGGGCCGCCGACAGTACGACAACATCCAGAAGTTCGTCCGATTCCTGCTCGCGACCAACGTCGGCGAGGTCGTCGCGATCTGCGGCAACCTCGTCGTCGGCGGCCCGCTGATCCTCGTCCCGGCACAGATCCTGTGGATGAACCTCGTGACCGACGGGGTCTCGGCGATCGCGCTCGGCATCGAGCCTGCCGAGCGCGATGTCATGCACCGCCCACCGCGCAGCGTCGACTCCAAGATCGTCGACGGATCCGCCGCGATCCCGATGCTCGTGCTCGGGACCTACATGGGGCTGATGACTCTCGCCCTGTTCGAGACCCATCGCGGCCCTTCGGCGGCTAGCCACGCGCATGCGCAGACGATGGCCTTCGCCGGCATGATCCTGGCCGAGACCCTCGTCGTCTTCAACTTCCGGACGCTGCACGCACCGCTGTGGAGCATCGGACTGTTCTCGAATCCCTGGTTGATCGTCGCCTGGACCGCGACGATCGGCCTGCAGCTCGCGGCGATCTACACCGAACCGATGCAGAAACTCCTGCACACCGTACCGTTGTCCGCGCAGGACTGGATGACACTCTTGTCGTGCGTAGCGCCGGCGGTGATCTTGTTCGAACTGGCCAAGTTCCTGCGCTGGAGACGCAAGGCCCGATGAAGTTCCAAGACTACTACCAAGTGCTCGGCGTCGACCGATCCGCGGACAAGGAGGCGATTCGCAAGGCGTATCGCAAGCTCGCGCTCGAGTGGCATCCGGACAAGCACCCGGAGAGCGAGCGCCCGGCCGCCGAGGAGAAGTTCAAGCAGATCAGCGAGGCGCACGAGGTGCTGTCCGATCCCGAGAAGCGCGCCAAATACGACAAGTTCGGCGAGCACTGGGAGCACGGTGCCGAGTTCACGCCCCCGCGCGGCGAACGCACGATGAGTCGCGAGGAGTTCGAGGGCATGTTCGGCGGCCAGGGTGGGTTCTCCGACTTCTTCGAGCAGATGTTCGGCGAGCAACTCCGCCAGAACATGAAAGGGGCGTCGGCCCACCACGCGCGCTACCGCCACCGCGGCGCCGACGTCCGCGCCGAACTGCCGCTCGGCATCGGTGACGTGATCCGCGGCGGGAAGCGCGAATTCGAGATCCCCGCGACCGTCTCCTGCCCACGTTGCGGCGGAGTCGGTGCGATCGGCGAGCACATCTGCCCGACGTGCGCGGGCATCGGACACGTCCGACAACACAAGACCGTCTCACTCTCGATCCCGACCGACGCCTTCGACGGCCAACGCCTGCGGCTGCGCGGCCTCGGCGAACCCGGCGAGCAAGGTGGTGAAGCCGGTGATCTCTACCTGACGCTGCGCCTCCACTCCGACGACGTCTACCGCCTGCGTGGTGACGACGTCGAGGCCGACGTGCCGGTCGCGCCATGGGAAGCGACCGCAGGAACCGAAGTGTCCGTCCGCACGCCGCGCGCGACCGCGACGGCGAAGATCCCGAAGGACACGAAAGCAGGCACACGTCTCCGGCTTCGTGAGCAGGGACTCGCGCGCAAGGGCGGCGGGTTCAGCGACTTCTACATCGTGGTGCGATACGCGCTGCCCGAACCGCTCTCCGATCGGCAGCGCGAACTTCTCGAGGAACTCGCCCGCACGAGCGGGCGACCGGTCGCCGGCGGCGCGCGCACGCAGGGAGGTTCGGCATGAGCTCGACGACTCGATTCATCACCCTCGTCGCGGTCGCGGAGTGCTTCCAAGTCGAAGTGCGCGTGGTCCGGGAGTACTACGAGTTCGGTCTGCTCGGCCGTGGCCGTCACGAGAACGACGAACTCGCAATCGCGACCGAGCAACTGCAGCGCGTCGCCGACATCCTGCGGCTGGCGCGGCAGGGCGTGAACCTCGAAGGAATCGCGTTGTTGCTGCGCGCGGCGGACTGATTCGGAGTTTGGCGCTTCGGGTTTCGCTGTTTGGTGTGCTCGGCTCGCGAACGCTCGGATCAAAGGCAAGACGTGGGGTCTCCCCCCGTTTGCCCCGTCACCTTCGTGTCGGTCGCCCTTCGGGCGAGCGACC
>JAGQQZ010000580.1 GCA_020425915.1 Planctomycetota bacterium
CTGAATCAGAGGATCCGCTTGCCGAACGCGGAGGTCACGACGTCGACCGCCACCTCGCCCGACTGGTTGCGCACGTCGAGGATCGGGTTCACCTCGGTGACCTCCATGCTCAGCATCTTGCCGCTGTCCGCGACGTGCTCGGCCAGCAGTTGAGCCTCCCGCCAGTTGATCCCGCCGCGCACGGGCGTCCCGACGCCCGGCGCTGCCGACGGGTCCATGCCGTCGATGTCGAAGGAGAGGTGAAAGCCAGCCGTACCGTCGGTGGCAAACCCGATCGCTTCGCGTATCACGGCACGCATGCCCCGCTCGTCGATCTCGCGCATCGTGTAGGCGTGGATACCCGAGTTGCGCACGATCTGCTTCTCGTTCTCGTCCAGGTTGCGGATCCCGATCAGGCAGACGTGCTCCCGGTCCACCTTCGGCGAGAATCCGCCGAGTTCGACCAGACTCGGAGCTCCGAGTCCGAGCAAGGTCGCGAGCGGCATGCCGTGGATGTTGCCGGACGGACTCGAGTCCGGCGTGTTCATGTCGGCGTGCGCGTCGACCCAGAGCACGCCGATCGACTGGCCCTTCGAACGGTAGTGCTCGGCGACGCCGCTCACGGTGCCGATCGCGATGCTGTGGTCGCCGCCGAGTACGATCGGTGTCTCTCCGGCCTGACAGGCATCTCGCACACACACCCGCAAGTTGTCGCAGACCTGCCGAATCGGCTCCAGGTAACGGGCGACCGACTCCCCGACGCCGGCCACCTCGGGCGCCGGCACGTCGACGTTGCCCGCGTCGTTGACGATGTAGCCAAGCGCGCGCAACGCGTCATCGAGCCCGGCCAGTCGAATCGCCGACGGCCCCATGTCCACGCCCCGCCGGCCGGCTCCGAGGTCCATCGGGGCGCCGATGACGCGCACGGTCTTGTTCTGCCTGATCATTCGGTCGCAAAGCCTACGCGGTCGCCGGGCCCCACCGCGAGTCCCTCGGCCGCGTTGCCCTCGCGAACGGCGATTTCGAGCAGACCGTACGAGTTCACGAGCGCGAGCGGCTCGCCGATCGCCACGTCGGCGTAGGTGCGGCACAGCGGGAACGTCGAGCCGGCGACGACGAGGCCATTCGCCCCCGCCCCGATCGCGCCGGACTCGACCGACGTCACGAGGTTGCCGAAGTGGTCGGCGAACAGCACGCGAGGCGTCGGGTCGAGTTCGCAGACGTGCGCGTCGCGGATCGGCCCGAGGTCCGCGAACTGGATCCGCCCCCCCGCCAGCATCGCCCCGAGCGGTCCGAAGATGTCCCGGCCGTGGAAGGTCGCGGATTCCGCGGGCAGGCCGACCCCATGCGCATCGACCTCACGAACCACGGCGCGCTGATCGGACCGGACGACCTCGTCCAGCAGACCGTTGTCGGGTCCGACCCAAGTGCAACCGTGCGCGGACACCGCGAGGATCGCCCGGTCGCTGCCGACTCCGGGATCGACGACTCCGACGTGCACGGTCTCGTCGGGGAAGCGGTCGCGAGCCGCGGCGAGGAAGAACGCACCCGTCGCGATGTCGAACGCGGGCACATGGTGGCAGAGATCGACGATCCGCGTGTTCGGGCTCCGACGCAGGATGGCCCCGTGGACGATGCCGACGTACGGATCCGAATGTCCGAAGTCGGTCAGCAACGTGACGAGTCCGCCCATCGGCTCAGACCGGGTCGCCGAGCAACTCGATCATCCGGGCCCGCTTCTCGTCACGCAGCTCCGCGGTGTCCGCCTCCAGGCACATGCGCAGGTACGGCTCGGTGTTGCTCGGCCGCACGTTCACCCACCAGTCGTCGTACGTGACCGTAACGCCGTCGAGGTGGTCGATCTGGCCGTCGTGGAACACCGACTCGATCTTCGCGAGCATCGCTGCCTTGTCGTCGACCCGGAAGTTGATCTCTCCCGTCGGGTAGTACCTCCGCAGCGCGTCGGCCGCGGTCTTGAGATCGATACCTTCTTTGCTGAGCTGGTTCAGCATCAGCACACAGGCCAGGACCCCGCAGTCGGTGAAGTAGAACTCGCCGAAGTAGAAGTGACCGGAGAGTTCGCCGCCCCCGATGCACCCCTCCCGCCGCATCGTCTCCTTCATGAACGAGTGGCCGACGCGCTCGCGCACGGGGCGGCCACCCAGACGGACGATCTCCTCCGGCACGACCTTCGACGATCGAAGGTCGTAGATGATGCCGGTACCCGGATGACGCTCGAGCATCCCGCGCGCGAGGATCGCGGTTGCAAGATCCGCGTGCACGGTGCGCCCCTCTCGATCGACGAACGCGCACCGATCGGCGTCGCCATCGAACGCGATTCCCATCGGCGCTCCGACCTCGCGGATCTTGGCCCGAAGATCGTCGAGGTTGGGCTCGTGCAACGGGTTCGCCTCGTGGTTCGGAAAGGTCCCGTCCAACTCCTCGAACAACGGCACGATCTCGAGGCCCGGAATCTTCGCGAAGATCTCCGGCGCCTCGTTGGCGCCCATGCCGTTCGCGTAGTCCACGACGAGCGTCATCGGCTCGATGTCCTTGGCGAAGCTCGCGACCCGATCCACGAACTCGCGCTTGTGATCGACGGTGTCGCGCTTGCCCTTCTGTCCGCGCGGCTCGAGATCCCCGGAATCGAACAACTGCTGGATGTCGGGGATCCCGTAGTCGGCCGACAGCGGACGCGCTTCCTCGCGGCACAACTTGAATCCGATGTACTGCTTCGGGTTGTGAGAAGCCGTCACGCACACGCCACCGTCGCACGGGATGCTGCCGATCGCGTAGTACGTGGCCGGTGTAGATGCCAGCCCGATGTCGACGACATCACATCCCTGCTCGAGGATTCCCTCGATGAATGCATCCTGGATCTCGACCGCCATCGTGCGCATGTCGCGGCCGACCACGAGTCGCTTGGCATCGAGGAAACGTGCGAAGGCAGAACCGATTCGGCGCGCGACCTGCGCGTCGATCTGGTCGGGGTAGGTTCCGCGGATGTCGTAGGCCTTGAAGATACTCATGGATCGGAGGACTGGTCCGTGCTGGCCCACGCGCGCACGGCCTCGAGGCAGCGCTCGATGGCCGACTCCTCGAGATCGCGGTGGACGACGAAACGAATTCGGTCGGCGAGGACGGCGAGAGCATACACCTCTCGCCGGGCGATGAAATCGACGAGCGATGCCGCACGACCCGGCGCGACGTCGAGCATCACCATGTTGGTCTGGGGTGTGTGCGGACGGACCCCGGCGACGTCGCGCAAGCCCTCTGCGAGTCGTGTCGCGCGCTCGTGGTCACGAGCGAGCAACTCCGGCCCATCGCGCAAGGCGATCAACCCGGCGGCGGCGACGACCCCTGCCTGCCGCATCCCCCCACCGAACGCCTTGCGAGCGCGCCTGGCCTCGGCGACGAAGCCAGCATTCCCCGCGAGGACCGAACCGACCGGCGCTCCGAGCCCCTTGCTGAGACACAACGAGACCGAATCGGCTCCGCGCACGAGTTCGGCGGGCGACGCGCCGGCCGCGACGGATGCGTTGACGAGCCGTGCACCGTCCACGTGCACGACCAGTCCGTGGCGCCTCGCACACGCCACGCGGTCGGCCACGCCCACGGCGTCCAGCACCGTGCCGCCGGCCATGTTGTGCGTGTTCTCGAGCGCCAACAATCGCGTTCGCGTGCGATGGACGTCGTCCGGCTGGATCGCCGCGTCGATCGCTCCGACCGACGGGAACCCGTCCTCGCTCGCCAGACCGCGCAGCGTGACGCCGCTGAACCGCGCAGCCGCGCCGGCCTCGAACAGCGCGACATGTGCGCGCGCGTCACAGATCGCCTCGTCCCCGGAACGACAGTGGACATGGATCGCGACCTGATTCGCCATCGTGCCGGACGGCACGAACACCGCGGCATCCATGCCGAGCAGGTCGGCTGCGGCGCGCTCGAGTCGCGCGACGGTCGGATCCTCACCGAACACGTCGTCCCCGACGACCGCGCTGGCCATCGCGTCCCTCATCTCGCGCGTCGGCCGCGTGATCGTGTCGCTGCGGAAGTCGGGCATGGGGCGAGTTCTAACCGCGGATTCACGTGGGAGCCACGCTGCTCGCGCGATAGAACGCGTGCGATATGCCCGCATCGATCCAACGACAGATCTTCCTGCTGAGGATCTATGCGGCGTTCACGTTCCCGTTCGCCTGCATCCCGTTCCTGTACTTCTGGTTCGCCGCACACGGGATCTCCCTCGAGGACTACCTCTGGCTCGTCGCGATCTACTACGCGTCGATGATCGCCGCCGAGATCCCGACGGGGTTCCTGGCGGATCGCTATGGCCGAATCCCGGCGGCGGTGCTCGGTCCGAGTCTCCTCGCGTCGTCGTTCGTGATCTTCGGCCTCTCGTCGTCCTGGACCGCCTTCGCGATCGGCCAGTGTGCGATGGGGCTCGGGCACTCGTTCCTCTCGGGCCCACCCGCGGCACTGCTGTTCGAAACGCTCCGACGCGCCGGACGATCCGAGGACTACCTCCGACTCGAGTCGTCGATGCACGCGATCCGCCTCGGTGGAACCGGCGTGGCGTTCCTGCTCGGCGGCATCGTCGCGCAGGCATTCGGCTACCAGGCCTGCGTGCTGTTCACGGCCCCGTTGTGCCTCGTGGCGTCCATCACCGCGATGTTCCTGCGCGGTACCGGACGACGCAGGACGACGCGGCGTCGACCGCCGATCGTCGTCAGTGCTTCACGCGACCTGCGACTGCCGGCGGTCGCCTGGCTGACGGCTTACTTCGTCGTCCTGTTCTGCCTGCTCCGTTATCCGTTCCATCTCTATCAACCGTTCCTACAGGCGGCCGGGCAAGACGTCCCATGGCGAGTCGGACTGCTGTTCTTCGCGCTGAACGCCGTCGCCGCGCCGTGCAGCCGTCTGACACCATGGCTGCAGTCACGCATCGGTGAGCGAGCCTTGTTCTGGATCCTCCCGATGACGCTCGCCGCGTCGATGTGGGCGATGTCGGAACAGGTGAACCGCCTCGGGATCGCGCTCTTCTTCCTGCACCAGATCCCGTTCGGCATGCACTGGTCGCTGATCCAGAACTTCGCGAACCATCGCATCCGAAGTGCCTCCCGGACCACGGTGCTGTCGGCTCTGTCGTTCTTCGGGCGCCTGACGTTCGTCGGATTCCTGACGCTGACGAACACCTCGTTGCGCTCGGACGACGCCGGCGCAACCGTCACCGACATCCTTCGATACGTGGGCATCGGAGGCATCTTGGCGACGACGGTGTGCCTCCTGCTCGGACGGCGCTTCCTGGCCGGCCGAGACTGAGTCACCGACCGAGGTCGACGAACACGCCCTCGTTGTCGTGCGCGAGGTGTTCGAGCAGCGCCTTCTGGAAGTCACCGATCGCGATCACGTGGAAGGTGATGCGGAACTCCGCGTTGATCTCGTTGACGATGCGCAGGATCTCGCGCTCGTCCACGACCTTGCCGGTCGAGGGACGGCCATCGCTCAGGAAGAACACGGTGTCGAGCTTGCTCTTGCTCGCGGCTCCAGACCGCGGTTGGGAGGTCTTCTCCGGGTCGATCCCGAACGGATAGAGCAACGCCGCGTAGGTGTTGGTCTTGCCGGCCGCGAGATTGGCCGCTCCGCCGAGCCCCGACTTCGCGAGTTCCTGCGCCTCCTTTCCGCCGAGGGCCTCGAGCTTCTCGACCCAGCGCGACGCGCTCGCCTTGTTGACGACGTTCGCCGGCACGAGGAACTTCTTCCACGGCTTCACTTCGCTCGCGAACGCGACGATGTTGAACAGCGTGTTGTCCCCGAGGCCTTCGATGGTCCGCGCGAGTTCGGTCTTGACGATCGTCAGCTTGCGGTAGTCGCGGTATTCGGCGTCGAACTTCTCCTTCTCGGTCACGACATCGTCCATCGAACCCGAGACGTCGATGATGAACAGGATCCGGGTCGACGTCGTCTTGATCCCACCGAACGACGTGGCGTCATCCGACTTGCCGTAGAGCGCGTCGTATCGCTTGCGCGACTCCGCCTTCTTCGCGAGCTCCGCGTCGGTCGGGATGCGCCATCCCGAGATCTTCTGCAGCCGTTCCCACTGCTTGCGCCACGCCTCCGCGTCGGTGCCGAGGTCCATCCCGGTGATGTGGAACAGCGCATCGCCGCATTCCTCCACGACGCGCCCACCACCTGCCATCAGCTCGATGATCGGTTCGACCGCACTGGGCTCCCGCACTTTCCCGAGGGCGCGGACCGCAGCGATCTGCACCTGCCAGGACGAATCGCCGAGGAGTTCCACGAGTCTCGGACCGAGCGCGTCGATGTCCAACGCGCCCACGCTGTCGCACGCGGCCATCCGCACCGTGCTACCGGAATCGTCGAGCAAGATCCGCAGCGCGTCTCCGGCGCGATCGCCACCGAGTTGCCCGATCGCGCGCGCCGCGGCGAATCGGACGCCGGCGTCGGTCACACCTTGATCGCAGATCAGCTCCTCGATCTTGGCCGCCGCCGACTTGATACCCGCCCGCCCGAAGACCTCGATCAACACGGTCTGCTGGGTTCGATTGTCGAGTTCGGGCAGCGCCGCGACCATCGCCGCGAACGTGCTCTCCGACTTGTAGCCCGACAGCACGTCGACGGCCGCACGCACGATCTCGGGCGACTTGTTGTCGAACAGATCGACGAGGGCCTCGGCCGCGGGAACGCACTCGGCGATCTCCAGCGTCCGGATCGCCTCGATCTTCTGCTCGATCTGCTTGAACTTGCGGAAGAACCGCTGGAACTCCTTGACCGCGTCGAGCCGTTGCTCGAGGTCGGTCTGGGCGGGGGAAGCGGCCGCGCAAAGCAGCGCGACGGCCAACGCAACGATTCGTGCCAGCATGCGCGAGGGGTCTCGTCGTCTCGTGGGGTCGTTTCCGAGCATAGCAGAATCGACCCGCGAAACCCGCGGCTGGCGAACCGGAGTCAGATCAGCGGTTGTTCAGGCGGCTTCGAACCCGGCAGCGGAGCCAATCGTCGTCGTCCTCGTCGTCGAGGATGTCGAGACCCTGCACCGGCTCGTATCCGACCGACTCGATCTGCCAGTTCGGGACATCCACGATCGTCCCGTCACCCATCAGGGTGACGCGGTCGTTCTCGGGGCTGCGGAGGATCGCGCCGACGAGGCGCTGTTGGTTCCGCAATCGGACGAAGCCGCGCTGCGTCGAAGTGACCTCACTGAGGTCCGCGTTCTCGAGGGGCGTCAGCACCTTCAGCTCGTCGTAGCGCAGGGCGACTTCGCCCACCGTCAGCGCGAGCGTGATCATCGACGAGTCCACCCGGCGGACGGTTCCGGTGAAATAGGACCCGTTGTGGAGCTGAGCAAAGGCCTGTCGACCCGGCGTCAGGTTCACGGCCACGGCCGGTCCGCGAGCCACTCGGTCGGGACTGAATCGCGCGATCAGCAGGTTGTCACCGGCCTGGACGAACTCGTTCGGATTCTGCGACTCCGACGCACTCGGTTCGGACGGATCGATCTCCGGGGCAACCGCCACCGAGCCTGGCTCGCGCGGATCGATGTCGTCCGGCGTCGGAACGGTGTCCGGGTCCGGAATCGCGACGCGGGGCTCGGTCGGAGCGACGTTCACCTCGGGATCCCCGATGCGCGGCTCGACCGGCTCGACGACGGGGGCGTGGAACGTGACTTCCGGCAACTTGGCGACGAGTTCGACGCTCGGCCGCTCGACCTGGATCCGGTCGACGAGCACGACCTGCGACTGCGTGTCGGGCTCCGCGTCGGAACCGAACCACTGCGGGTTCCACCACGCGACGGCGCCGACCACCGCGATCGGGAGGACCGCCGCCAAGCTCGCCACGAGCTTCCAGCGCGAGCGCGCGGCGACACCGCCACGGACCTCGTAGCTCGGCCCCGCGGGACCGGTGCCGTCGGCGTATGCCTCCTCGTACTCGCTGTAGTCGACTTCTTCGTCGAACTCGCCGGCGACATCCACCTCGCCCGCGGCGACGGCGCCGGCTTCGACGTACTCGCCGTCCTCCGCCATCGCGTCGCCGTAGATCGGGTCGATCTCCGCCGCCTCGCCCCACTCCTCGTCGACGGGCGCGAGCAGTTCTTCCGCCGGCTCCAGAACGCCGAAGCTGCCCGCCTCCTGCGGCGACAAGTCGGCCGGCGCGGGCCGGTCCTCGATGTCGTCCCAGTCGTCCGAGGCGTCCTCCAGATCGTGCAGATCGGCATCGCTGCTGACGGTGAACTCGTCGCCGACGAGTTCCATCGAGTCCGCACGGAATCCATCCGCGGTGACGTCCTCGTCGGGAAGTTCGAATCCGGACTGTTCGCCGAACGAAACGCCGAGTTCGGCTCCGAAGGTCGAGACCTCCGAGACGTCTTCGCGGTCGTCCTCGAACAGCAGATCGTCGGGATTCAGGTTGGCCGCGACATCGCCGCGCTCCGGATCGGCGTGATCGACGACCACGAACGGCGGCTCGTCCGGCTCCTCGAGGAACTCCACCTCGTCCGAGATCTCCAGGTCGAACTCGTCGTCATCCGCGGCTCCGTCGAACGACAGAGATCCGACCTCGAGTTCCTCGGCC
>JAGQQZ010000581.1 GCA_020425915.1 Planctomycetota bacterium
CAGCGCCCGGTGCGTGCTCTCGTCGGCGAAGTTGATCTCCTGCAATCGCGCTCGGACCTCGCCGAATCCCAACCCCGAAACCAGCTCGATCCCACGTCCCGCGATGACTTGTTCTTCCATCCGGACAGCATAGCGATCGACCCGAACAAAGCAATAACAATAGCATCTAATCGACCGCTAAATAACGACTTATATCCTCTCCGATCCGGCGGGCGCCCGCCAAATCCAGCGATCCGACGGTTCCTCGACCCATCCGAGTGTCACCCATGTGCCCGGACAAGCCGGCGGCCTTCTGCCCCGACCCGACCCCGCGGCGCGCGCCCGCCGCGCGGGGTCGCGCACTCCCCCCGTTTGCCCCGTCACCTTCGCGTCGGTCGCTCGCCCGCAGGGCGACCGACGTGAAGGTGACGGGGCAAGCGGGGGGAGCCCCCTCGTCTTGCCTTCGATCCCGAGCGCTCGCGAGCCGAGTACCCCAAACGCCTCTCGACGATCAGGATCCCCAGAGTCGCGCGCTATCCGAAGCGCACGCTGCAGAACGACACGACCTGCGAACCATCCGCGTGGTCGGCCTGTCCGTAGTGCAGCAACTCCCCGTTCCCGCCTGCCAGCGTCGCCGCCAGCGTGATCGGCACGCTGCCGCATACGCGGTCGCGGTTCCCGTCGTCGTGCACGCTGGCATGGAAGCCCGCGGGGTCACCGACTTCGAGGTGGTGCAGCCGCGCGCGCTCGTCCCGCTCGAGTCGCTCGAGCAGTGCCGTGTCGACGTCCGCCGGATCGCCGAAGAACGGGCCGAGGTGCGCGAGATCCGCTCCCGCGATCCAGCACACGCGCTTGCCGCTGGCCGCGGCCGTGTCCTGGAACGCGGAGAACAGCCGTCGGCGCTCCGTGTCATCGCGCGGCAGCGATCCGGTCAGGAAGCCCGCGACGTCGAACGACCGGCCGGCGAGGACGTGAGCGAGGAACAGCATCTGGAACTCGATGCTGTGTTCGCCGCGGTGGAGGAACTCGTCGATCGGGTCGGCCTCGCCGAGGAGCTCGTGGATCGTTCGCACGAACGCCTGGTCGGTCCGCAGAGTTCCGCGCGGGGTCTGCCAGTCGAGGGCGAGGCCGGTCACGGGGCTGGTTGGTCGTTGGTGTCCGGTGCCGAACACGACGTAGAGGTCCGCGGGCTCGCTGTCCGCAAGTGCTCGGTACGCGGCGCGATACCCCGCGTGACCGCGAGCGAGGTCGATGTGGGGGGCGACGAGGCCGCGCAGCGGCGGCGAGTTCGGAGCGTCTGCGGATTCGCCGAGCAGGGCGCCGAGCGCCCGCGCGCAGGCGTCCGGATCCGCCGGATATCCTGCGGATCCAGCGTGGGCGGCGGGTCGGTGCGGGAGCCCGCGGAACTCGTCGACTTGGCGTCCGAGTTCCTGCTCGAAGCGCGGCGAGTGCAGGAACAGCGCCCCGTCGAGGTCGCGGACGATGTCGGCGACGAACGACGGTGGCACCTGGTCGCTGCCGATCTCCCGTTCGAGTTCGTCCTGGATCGCGGCGACGGTGTGTGCCCCGTCGAATCGCGCGACGATCGGGAGCAGCGCTTCGGGGATGAACGCCTGGCCGGGCGCGATGCCGGTCGGATCGACGAGGACGAGGCCGCGTTGGCCATCCTGCTCGACCTCGTGTGTGTCGAGGTGTCGAAGCGTCGGCCGCTCGAGGTTCGGGTGTAGCTCGGTCATCTGGCGGGACTACGGGTCCCCGGTTCGGACACGCGACGCAGCTCCGGATCCGGACTACGATAGCGCGAGACGATGACCGACGACCCCTTTCTCCTGATCGTAACCACCGGCGCCGAACGGAGTACCCACCGCTTCTCCCAGGACCAGGTGTCGATCGGTCGGTCGCGGGACTGCGATCTCTCGCTGCAGGATCGGCTCGTGTCCCGTCAGCACTGTCGGCTCGAGCGTCGCGACGGCGGGTTCGTCCTCGTCGACACGGGCGCGCAGAATCCCGCGCGACTGCGCGGACTCCGCGTCGGCGAGGAACCGATCACCTACGGCGAGGTCTTCGTCGTGGGCGATTGCGAGATCCAGCTCGTCTCCGGCGGAGGCGAGCGCCCGTCGCTCGACGAAACCGCTCTGGTCGACGCCGCGCAGAACGCGAAGGACCTCGAGGCGTTCATCCGCGTCGCGAAGGTGCTGAACGAGGAATCCGACCTCTCGAAGCTGTTGACCGCGATCGTCGATGCGGCGATCGAGTTGTCCGGTGCCGAGCGGGGGTTCCTGCTGCTCGGCGATGGGGAGGACTCGACCGTCGAGGTGGCGCGGAACTTCGCGCAAGAAGAGGTCCACACGCCGGAATTCAAGATTTCGCGCACCATCGCGCAGCGCGTTCATGCGTCGGGTGTCCCCGAGCTGACGACGAACGCGCAGGAGGACGATCGATTCAGCGGGTTGGCGTCGGTGACCGACCTCCGGCTGCGATCGGTGCTCTGCATCCCGTTGCGGATCCGCGGCGAGGTCGATGGCGTGCTGTACGTCGACAACCGCTTGCAGAACCAGGTGTTCAAGGAGCGCGAGAAGGCGCTGTTGATCTCGTTGGCGGACCACGCGGGCGTGGCGGTGCACAACGCGCGGACGATGCGTGAGCTGCGCTCGAAGCAGGGCGAATTGCAGGCGGCTGTCGATCGCGTGGCTCAGTTGAACGCCGCGCTCCGCGGTCAGGTCGAGGACCAGCTCGCGGAGATCGCGGACATGCGGGATCGGCTCGACACGGCGATGAGTCCGGGTGAGTTCCGCTACGACTACTCGCAGATCGTGGGTCGCAGCCGACGGATGCGCGAGGTGTTCCGACTGCTGGACAAGTTCATCGGTGCGGAGGATCCGGTGCTGATCCTGGGCGAGTCCGGCACCGGCAAGGAGTTGATCGCGCGGGCGATCCATCGGCTCGGCGATCGGAGTGATGGCCCGTTCGTCTCGGAGAACTGCGCCGCGTTGCCGGAATCGCTGCTCGAGAGCGAGCTGTTCGGCTACGAGAAGGGCGCGTTCACGGGCGCCGACAAGGCGCGCGACGGTCTGTTCGTCGCCGCGTCGGGTGGCGTCCTGTTCCTCGACGAGGTCGGCGAGATGCACGTCGACCTGCAGAAGAAGCTGCTGCGCGTGCTGCAGGAGGGTGAAGTCCGACCGCTCGGGAGTCAGCGGACGATCAAGGTCGACGTTCGACTCGTGACCGCGACGAACCGGAACCTCGAGCAGATGGCGCAGGACGGAGAGTTCCGGTCCGACCTGTACTACCGTCTCGCCGTGCTGCCGGTCATGCTGCCGCCGTTGCGCGAGCGGCGCGACGACATCCCGTTCCTCGTCGACCGCTTCCTCGAGGAGGCCGCGGCGGAACACGAAGGTGTGAAGCCGCGAATCAGTTCGGACGCACTCGACGCGATCATGCAGTACCGCTGGCCGGGCAACGTGCGCGAGCTGCAGAACGAGATCCGTCGCGCGTCGATCCTCGCCGACGGCGTGATCCTGCGCGAGCACCTCAGCGAGACCGTTCGTCAGCCGCGTGCGATCGACGCCACCGATGACGTCGTGCCGGCGGAGCGCGGGACGACGTTGCCGGACCTGGTGCGGGACCTCGAGATTCGCGAGATCCGTCGCGCCCTGCATCAGGCGGGCGGCAACAAGAGCCGTACGGCCGAGATGCTCGGCGTCTCGCGGTTCGCGCTGCAACGCAAGCTCGAGAAGTTCGAGATCGAGTCCGACGGCACGACCGACGACGACGTGGACGCGGACACGAGCGAGGACCAGACCGCTTGAAGTTCGCGCAACCGTTCGAGGACTACGAGATCTTGTCCCGCGTCGGCGCCGGGGCGATGGGCACCGTGTTCCGCGCGCGGCAGACGAAGATGAACCGGGTCGTCGCGCTGAAGGTGCTGCGGCCATCGCTGGCGCGCAACCGCAAATACGTCGAGCGCCTCCGCCGCGAGGCTCGCATCGTCGGCGCGCTCAATCATCCGAACATCGTCACCGGGTACGACCTCGGCGAAGAGGGCGGCTACCACTACTTCGTCATGGAGTTCGTCGAGGGGCAGTCGCTCCGCAGCCTGCTCCAGGAGTGGGGGCTGTTCCCCGAGGAGCGAGTTCTCGAAGTCGGGATCCAGGTGGCCGGGGCGCTCGAGCACGCCTTCGCACGCGGCGTGATCCACCGCGACATCAAGCCGGGCAACATCCTGATCGACGAAGCGGGCAACGTGAAGTTGACCGACATGGGGCTCGCCAAGGGACCGACCGACCTGACGCTGACCCGCGACGGCGCGACCGTCGGCACGCCGCAGTTCATCAGCCCCGAGCAGGCGATCGACCCCCAGAACGCGGACATCCGGAGCGATCTCTATTCGCTCGGCGCGACGCTGTTCCAGATGGCGACGGGCGCCGCTCCGTTCTCCGGTGACTCGATCGGCAAGCTGATCGACCAAGTGCTCAACGAGCCGGCGCCGTTGGTGTCGGACGTCAATCCGGGCGTTAGCGAGGGGCTGAGCCTCGTCATCAAGAAGCTCCTCGCGAAGGACCCGGCGCTGCGCTACCAGACTCCGGGCGAGTTGCTCGTCGACCTTCGGCGCGTCGCTCGGAGCGAAGCTCCCGGGGTCGATCTCAAGCGACTGGAGAAGGCCGACCGAGCCTACGG
>JAGQQZ010000582.1 GCA_020425915.1 Planctomycetota bacterium
GGAGCCGTGGCCAGGAAATGCCCGCCATGGTGACGCCGACGAGCCCGACGCCGATCGTGATCCAGGTGATCATGTCGGCCCTCCGACGTCCGCCAACATGCGCTGGGCCTCGGCCAGCTTGTCGCGGAGCTTCGCGTTCGGCTCGCACGCTTCGCGCGCTTCCAGCAGTTCGCGCGCTCCCTCGCAGCGGAGCTCTCCGAGCGCCCAGATCGCGGAGGTGCGCATGTTCTCGTCGTCGAAGTGCAGCATCGACGCGAGCGTGTCCCGAGCGGCCGAGTAGCCGACGTTCCAGAGTGCCTTGGCGGCGTTCGCGCGTACTCGGTTGTCACGGTCGTCGAGGAACGGCACGAAGATCTCGAGGTAGCAGCCGTCGTCGAGGCTCGCGAACGTCTCGATGGCGTTCGCACGGACGCGTCGATCCGGATCGGAAAGCGCGTCGATCAACGCCTTCATCCCTGGGATCGAGCCGGTCAGCTCGACGATGCGGAGCGCGGTCGCACGGACCTTCTTGTCCTCGTCCGCGAGCAGGCCCATGAGCGCGTGCCGGAGTTCCTCGCCTGCGTCCAAGTAGCCCACGATCTGCAGCGCCTTGAAGCGCTTCGCGGAGTCGAGCGACCGGATCTCGTCTGCGAGCCGATCGAGGATCGCGTGGTCGATCTTCGCGACGGCGCGCGCGGCGCGCTGTCGTGTTTCCGGCGCCATCCCGTCGAAGCGTTCGAGGTAGAGCGAGAAGCCGACCTTCGCCACCTCTCGAACGGCGAGTTGGCGAAGCTCCGTGGATTCGCTGCCGACCAGCGGCGCCAGCAACGACGCGCGATTCGGGAGCTCTTGCGCGATCACGAGTCGCGTCGCCGCGAGCTTGACGCGATCGTCGTCATGGCCGAGCAGGGCTTCGATGCAGCGCGTGCGCCCCGTCGTGTCGGCGACCGTGGGCAGGAGTTCGACGATGCGGAGTGCGCGATCCGGGTCGAGCGTGGCGACGATCGGCGCGATCATGGCAGGCCAGGGCGCGCCGGCGAGGGCGTCGCCGCGTTCCACGACGGCGCGCGCCGCCGCGCGTCGGAACGCGTCGTCGTCGTGCTCCGAGAGGACTTCGTGGCCGAGTTCCCGCACCGCCGTCGTGTGATGCGCGGCGAGGCCGAGGACGAGTTCGATGGCGCCGTCCGAGGTCGAGCGCGCGAGCACGCTCGCGACGGCGGACCGGATCGGTCCGTCGTCGTCTCTCGTCAGCACCTTGGCGAGCACCGGAACGACCTTGGCGCCGAACTCCGGCAGAAGCTCGACGAACTCCGAGTGACGGTGGCGTGGAAGCCCGATCAGGACGGTTTCGTAGGCGGCCCACAGACTCGGTTCCCAGCCATCCGCGCAGAGTGGATGGGGTGCGTCGCGTCGAGACGTGCGGACGGCTTCGGCGAACGACCGGAACTGCTCGAGCAGGGCGCGGGCCGCGAGGTCGCTGACGTCGTGGACTCGGTCGTTCAGGTCGGTCACGAGCGTGCTCACGGCGCCGGGACCACCGAGTTCGACGATGACGCGGCAGGCGCGCAATCGCTCCGGGCCGCCCGCGGTGGCCATCCGTCGTCGCGCTTCGCGGAGCAGCGAGTCGCGGTGTCGGGCGACCGTCTCGCGGCAACGTGGCAGCAGTTGCGACCACGCCTCGATGACGACGTCCGGTCGGTCGAGTCCCCGAACGTCGAGCAACGTCTCGAGCGCGGCGAGCTGCACGGCTTCGTGCGGCTCGACAATGGCGAGCTGGCAGATCGCCACCTGCCGCTCGGCAGGCAGCTCGCGCAGGCGAGAGAAGGTTTCGGAAATCCCCACGGTTGCTCGGATCGGGCGGAGCCCTCTCGTCTGTCGACGACCGGGATTCGGCCCTTGAGACCGACCGCGAAGCGCCCGCGGGAAGGCGCGCTCCCTACAACCAGTCGACGTGCTGCGGGCCCGCGTCCGGCCGGTCCGATCGGACGAACGTGTGCGCGCCGAAAGCATCGCGCTGCGCCTGGGTCAGGTTCTGTGGCAGGGTCGCCGTCCGATACGCGTCGAAGTACGCGAGGCTCGCCGACATTGCCGGAGCAGGCACGCCGGCGTGGGCGGCCCAACCGACACACTGGCGGAGTCCGGTGACGCGACGCTCGAGTTGCGCGGGGAAGCCGGTCGCGACGAGCAGGTTCGCCGGCTTCGGATCGCCCGACCATGCCTGCATGATCTCGTCGAGGAGCTTCGCGCGGATGATGCAGCCGCCCTTCCAGATGCGGGCGATCTCCGCGAGGTCGATCTCCCAGCCGTACTCGCGCGCCGCCGACGAGATCAGCGTCAGACCCTGGGCGTAGGCGCACACCTTCGCGGTCCACAGCGCGTCGTGCAGCGTCGAGACAGCCGTGTGCCGGTCGGTCGGCGCGCTCGCCTCGGGGCCGTGCAGTTTCGAGCTCGCCGCGACACGTTCGTCCTTGAGCGCCGAGAGGCCACGCGCGTCGAGCGCCGCCTGGATCGACGGGACCGGCACGCCGAGCGCGAGCGCCGACTGGCACGTCCAGCGGCCCGTGCCCTTCTGACCGGCCTTGTCGAGCACGAGGTCGACCGTGTGCCGTTGGGTCTCGGGGTCGACGTGCTCGAAGATCGTCGCCGTGATCTCGACGAGGAAGGACTCGAGTTCGCCGCGATTCCACGCCGCGAAGGTGTCCGCGAGTTCGTCGTTGGTCATGCCGAAGCCACGACGCAGCACGTCGTAGGTCTCGGCGATCAACTGCATGTCGGCGTACTCGATGCCGTTGTGCACCATCTTCACGAAGTGCCCGGCGCCGTCGCTGCCGACGTGCGTGACGCAGGGCCCCGACTCCGTCTTCGCTGCGATCGCCTCGAAGATCGGTCGGATCGCCTCCCACGTCTCGGCGTCGCCGCCCGGCATCAGCGACGGGCCGTGGCGGGCGCCTTCCTCGCCGCCCGAGACTCCGACCCCGAAGACGCGGATGCCGCGTTCGCGGAGCCGTTGCTCACGTCGACGCGTGTCCTCGAACCAGGTGTTGCCGCCGTCGATGATCGCGTCGCCGGGCTCGAGCAGACCCTCGAGCTGATCGATCACGCTGTCGACCGCGGCACCCGCGGTGACCATCAGCATGATCTTGCGCGGCTTCGCGAGACTCTCGACGAGCTCGGCGAGCGACTTCGTGCCGATCAACTGCTTGCCGGAGTTCTCGGCGAGGAACCGGTCGGTCCAATCGGATTCGAGGTTCCACACGGCGACGGAGAAGCCGTGTTCCTCGACGTTCAGCGCGAGGTTGCGGCCCATGACGCCGAGCCCGACCATGCCGAAGTCGGCCGTGCGCACTTGGTGTTCGGTGGTCATCGCGTCTCTCCTTGGATCTTGCTGGCGGCGGCGGCGTCGACGAACCACGCGCCGCGTCGTGCGAGCTGCGCGGGCGTCGCGCTGGGGTCCCAATCGCCCTCGAGCGCCGCATGGACGGCGTCGGCCTTGTCTGCGCCGGTCACGATCGTGACGAGCGTGCGCGCGTTCCGGAGCGCTCGGGCCGAGAGGCTCCACCGCTGCGGCGGCGGCTTCGGCGAATCGTCGATGAACAGGACACGGTCGCTCGCGGCGAGCGTCGCGGTCCCCGGAAACAGCGAGGCCGTGTGGCCGTCGGGGCCGATGCCGAGGACGACGAGGTCGAGGGCGTCAGGTAGCAGCACGCCGTACGAGTGCGCGGCGGCGGCAGGGTCGTCGTCGCCCGAACCGTGCGGCGTGTGCAGGGTCGGCCCGGCGTCGATCGCGAGCCACGACTCGCGCACGAGGCGCGCGTTCGACTCGGCGTCGTCGGCGGGCACACAGCGTTCGTCGGCGAGGTACAGGTCGAGCCGCGAGCTGTCGAACGCACCCGACGCGCCGGCCTCCGCGAGGCGACGATAGACCGGGCCGGGCGTCGAACCGCCTGACAGCGCGACCGCACAGCGTTCGCGTTCGGTCAGAACGATGCAGATCCGTGCGAGGATCCAGTCGGCGCTCGACGCGACGACGCGTTCCGGCGTCGGTTCGACGAACAGTTCGCCGATCACTTCAACGGCAGCCATGCGTGACCCTCCCGCGCCAGGAGCTCGTCGGCTTCCGCCGGGCCGTCGCTCCTCGCCTCGTAGAAGTAGAGCGGCGACGCGCCGCTGTCCCAGTATTCGAGCACCGGCTCGAGCCAGCGCCACGACAGCTCGACCTCGTCCGCCCGCGCGAACAACGTCGGGTCGCCACGCATCCAGTCGAGGAGGAGCCGTTCGTAGGCTTCCGCCGCCGGCTTCTGGAACGCTTCCTCGTAGCCGAAATCCATCCGCACCCGACCGACCTCGACTTCGTCGCCGGGGACCTTCGAGGCGATCTGCAAGCCGATGCCCTCGTTCGGCTGGATCCGCAGCTTGAGGATGTTCTGCTGCACGTCGCATTGCCGGTCCTGCGAGTCGAACAGGCAGAACGGCACCTTGCGGAAGTGGAACGCGATCTCGGTCTTGCGTTCCGCGAGCGCTTTGCCGGCGCGCAGGTAGAACGGCACGCCGTTCCAGCGCCAGTTGTCGATGAACGCGCGCATCGCGACGTAGGTCGCGGTGCGAGACTTCGGGTCGACGCCCTCCTCTTCGCGATAGCCGACGTACTGGCCGGGGACCACGTCCTCCCGCACGCTCTCCTCGTCGAGCGCCCGCAACGAACGCAGCGCCTGCGCCTTCATGTTGCGAATCTCTTCGGCCTCGAACGAGACCGGGGCCTCCATCGCGACGAGCGCCATCATCTGCAGGAGGTGGTTCTGCACGATGTCGCGCAGCACGCCGGTCTCCTCGTAGAACTCGCCGCGACCCTCGACGCCGATCGACTCGGCCATCGTGATCTCGACCCGCTCGATGTGGCTGCGGTTCCACAGCGGTTCGAAGATCGCGTTCGCGAAGCGGAACACGAGGATGTTCTGGACGGTCTCCTTCCCGAGGTAGTGATCGATCCGGTAGATCTGGTTCTCGTCGAGCAGCTCGAGGGCTTGCTGGTTGAGTTCGCGCGCCGTCGCGAGATCGTTGCCGAACGGCTTCTCGACGACCACGCGGCTCTGTCCGTGCGTCGCATTCGGGTCGTGGCTGCGGCGCAGCAGTCCGTGTTCGGTCAGCTTCTCCAGCAGCGTCGGGACGACCTTGGGCGGCGTCGAGAAGTAGAACAGGAAGTTTCCCTGGGTCCCGTGCTTCGCGTCGACGTCGGCGAGCTTCGAGGCCAGATCGCGGTAGAGCGCGTCGTCCTCGATCGAACCCGAGACGCCGTAGATCGCGTCGGCGAACCGCGACCACGTGTCACTGTCGACCGGTTGCGTGCGCGCGAACTTGTCGAGCGAGGCGCCGAGTCGCTGGCGCAGCGCGGACTCGTCGCCGGCGCTGCGCGATACGCCGACCATCGCGAACTTCTCGGGCAACAGGTCCGACGAGCGAAGTTCGAACAGCGCCGGCACGAGCTTGCGCTTGGCGAGGTCGCCGGTGATTCCGAACAACACGACCGTGCAAGGTGCCGGTCGGCCGTTCTTCGGACGGGCGGGTGAAGAGCTCGACTTGGCTCGGACGTTGGCGCGGGCGCGGTGGCTGACGGTCACGGATTCGGGTCGGGGTCGGAAGACGTTCTCCATGGTATCGACGCTCCCCACGAGGATCCGAAGGAGGCCGGGGTTCGGAGCGGAATCCTCCGAACGGCTCCTCGGTCGGTTCGCGAGCCTGGATACGCTGCGAAATCGAACACGTTGCGCTCGATCTCTCGGTGACGCGGCGGCGTCACTTGGGCTTCGCGGAGTCTCGCACGATCTGGACGAGGGCGGTGACGACGCCTGGCCGATTCCGGAACTGCGGACTGGCCGGCATCAACGGGCTCAATCCCACGGCGGCGCCGCCGCCGAGGATCACCTCGGCGAGCTTCGCGTCGGTGCGCTCGGCCTGCCACTTCGCGTCGGTCCAGTCGCGCGGCTTCGGGTTGAGCGCCGCGGCGGCCGGGCCGTCACCCTGGCCGGATCGGCCATGGCAGGTCACACAGAGCGCTTGGAAGTGCTGCTTCGCCATCGCGAGGTCGGCGGCCGAGACGCTCGGCGTCGGTGCCCCGAGCGCTGCCGAGGACCCGTCCAACGTCTTCACCGAGACGTAGCCGCTGCCGTCGGCGTTCGCTGCGGCCAGCACCACGACCTCGTCGTGCGCGTCGACGATCTCGAGTCGCTTCGCACGGACGACGTCGGCGGAATCGCGAACGCTGGTCGACGTCGCGGCGACCAGGACGACGACGAGGAGCAGGGCGCCGAGGATCGCGTTGCCGAGCGATGCTCGGCGGACCGCGGCTTCGAGTCGCTCGATGCGTTGGACGGTGCTGGGGTCGGTCATGCCGACCAGTGTCCCACTACTTCGGGCGCACGGCCACGGACACGTCCGTGATCCCGACGTCCTTCACGACGACATCGGTCGTGCCGATCAAGACACCGTCAGCGTCGATGCAGAACGCGTGGACCCGGTAGGCGCCGGGATCGACCGCCCGAAACTCGAAGTCGGATCCGTTCGCGGTCTCGTAGCGATCGAATCGAGAGTCGTCTCCGGCCTCGAGAACCGGCTCCAGGTGGATGATCGGTGCACCGCGGAACTCGCGAGTCGCGATCAACGATCCGGCGATGGCTCCACTGCCCGTCGCGACCAGTTCGACATCGACACGCGTGCCGCTGCGTACCGTCACGCTTCGGCTCAGGGCGAGGAGCGGTCGGGACTTCCCCGGGACGCCCAGTGTCCTCGAGACCCGATACCGACCTGACGGCAGACGTTCGAACGCAAACCGTCCGGCGTCGTCGGTGTACGTGTTCCACTCGTGACCGTTCAATCCCGGGACGCCCGTCGCGGTGAGGATCACGCCGGTCTGCGGAACCGGCGTTCGATCCGGTTCGAGCAGGACTCCTTCGATGCGGGCGCCGTGCGGGACCTGGATGTCGAGGAACTGCTGCGTCGTCCCGGCGGGGATCTCGGCCGAATGGACGTGCACACCCGTGTCGTGGCCGTCGATGACGATGCGAATCGCACCGCTCCCGACGTGCCAGAACGTGAACTCACCAGCGCCGTCGGTGAGCTCCAGACCATGGGTCACGGCCCCTTTCCCCGATTCCGGGATCGCGAGTTCGGTGAGTTCCAGTTTCGCGCGTGCCACGGGTCTGCCGTCGGCGCGGACTCGCCCTCGCAACACACATCCGGTCTCCATCTCGATGAGATGGTCGGTGAACTGCGCTCCGTGACGTGCGACGAGGCCGGTCGTGTTCTTGCGGGCATAGCCTTCGACGAGGATCTCGATGTCGACGATCGAGCCATCGACGAGCGGCGCGTCCCGTGTGTGCCAGTGTCCCTCTGGGTCGTTCCACACCGCCCAGCCCTTCGAGGACTTGCGTTCCTTCGCTGCGGAGCGTGCCTCCGACCAGGCCACGCGGAACTGGGTGATCGGACTGCCCGTCGCCGAGTCCACGACCGTGCCCGCGACCCGCGCCGGTTTGGTCAGGACGATCTCCTCGAAGCGTGAATCCGGCTCGAGACCACGCCAGTCGGTCGAGAGGTAGTTCTCGGCACGGCACGACATCCAGAGCCGCTCGTTCGGCAGGCCCTGCAGGGAGAACCGACCCTGCTCGTCGGTGGTGGCGTTGCGAAGCGGCCGATCGCGCAGCTTGCCGAAGTCCCGGTTGCGCGTCTCCACGACGGCATCGGGGATCGGTCCGCCGTCGCTGGCGAGAACGACTCCCCGGACCTCGCGACCTCGGTCGAGAACGATTTCGAGTTCCAGCGGCGGCTCGAGCCGGCCGAGTGCGAACGGGACGAACGCGGGGTGCTCGACGGTGAGTCCGATCGGCTTGCTCTCCATCGACGAGACCCAGAACTCGAAGCCGCCGTCGTCACCCGTCGACGCCTCGCTGGCGGTGGTCCTCGCGCGCTCGAGCCGGACGTGTGCACCGGCGACGGGCTTCCGCTCGGGGTCGAACACGACGCCGCGGATGATCGAACTGGCGGGCGTCGGCTCGTGTGCGGAGACGGTGCTCGACTCGACGTTCGATCGATTCGGCTCGGTCATCCGGCCCTCGGAGGTCTCGACGTCGGGTGGTTCCGAGATCGACGACGGTTGCGGAGCGTCGTCGGTGATCGGCGGGGTGCGGTCGTTGCCTCCGATCCACAGTGCGAGGCACACGACGAATCCGAGGATCGCGGCGGCGATCAGGAGTGCGGTCGTGGACGTGCCGCGTGGGTGCATGTCGGCACA